>JANXWI010000119.1 GCA_025351205.1 Deinococcus sp. | reverse complement strand
CGCCTGGGCCGTGTACGCCTTCATGTACCTGCCCATCGCGGTGCTGGTTCTGTTCAGCTTCAACGCCTCCAAGTTCGGGGCGGCCTGGGCGGGCTTCACCACAAAATGGTACGGCGTGCTGTTTGCGAGGGACGACGTGCGCGAGGCCGTGACCAACACCCTGACGGTGGCGCTCACTTCCACCCTCATCAGCACGCTGCTGGGCACGCTGCTGGGCCTGGGCCTGTGGCGCTACGCCTTCCGGGGCCGCACGGCGCTCACCTTCCTGCTGGTCACGCCGATTGTCATTCCGGACGTGGTGATGGGCGTGTCTCTGCTGATGTTCTACGCGCTGGTGCGTCAGGCGCTGCCGTTTCAGGGCGGATTGATCACGGTGCTGCTGGCGCACGTCACCTTTCAGGTCAGCTATGTGGCGCTGGTGGTGCGTTCGCGGCTGGCGGGCTACGGCCCCGAGCTGGAAGAGGCCGCCCGTGACCTGGGGGCCAACGGCCTGCGGGCCTTCCTGCACGTCACGCTGCCGCTGGCGCTGCCGGGGGTGCTGTCGGGGGCGCTGCTGGCCTTCACGCTCTCGCTCGACGACTTCGTGGTGACGTACTTCACCAGCGGCTCGGGCTTTCACACGCTGCCGGTGCTGATCTACACGGCGGTCAAGCGCGGCGTGACGCCCGACATCAACGCGCTCAGCTCGCTGCTGATCGGCTTCACAGTGGTGCTGATCGTGGCGGCCAACGCGCTGAGCCGCCCCGGCAGGCGTGCGGGCAGGGGAGACGCGAAGTGAGGGCAAAGGCGGCACTCTTGCAGGCGTCTCTTCTGATGTGCGGCCTGCTGGTCGGATGCCAGAAGCAGGCGGTCCAGACTTCTCAGACCCAGGCTTCCCAGACCCAGAATTCCCAGACCCAGACTTCCCAGACCCGGAATGTGCCTTCCGGAGACGGCAGGACCCTGCGAATCTTCATGTGGTCGGACTACATCGATCCGCAGATCGTCAAGGACTTCGAGAAGGCGCGGGGCGTGCGGGTCGTGATCGACACCTACGAGTCCAACGAGGCCATGCTCGCCAAGCTCCAGGGCGGCGGGTCCAGCTACGACCTCGCCACCCCCAGCAACTACTTCATTCAGACCATGCTGCGCGCAAAGCTGCTCCAGCCGCTCAAGACGGAGTTGCTGCCCAACTTCAAAAATGTGGCCGCCGGCTTTGTGAACCCCGGTTATGACCCTGGCAACATGTACACCGTGCCGTACCAGTACGCCGCCACCGGGCTGGCGTACAACGCGGCCCGCTACGTCCCGGCCAGCCAGAGCTGGAGCCTGATCTTCGGTCCCGCCGACACCCTGAAATTCGTGCTGCTCGACGACCCGCGCGAGGTGATCGGGGCGGCCCTCAAGTACCTGGGCTACAGCGTCAACAGCGCCTCGGTGCCCCAGCTGCGGGCGGCCCGCGATCTGCTGCGAAAGGTCGTCGCCAAGCGTGGTTTCCTGGGCTTCGACGGCGGCCCCGGCACGCGCAACCGCCTGCTGGCCGGAGACATCGACCTGGGCCAGATCTATGTCGGCGACCTGCTCCAGGGGGCCGCCGAGAACCCGAAGCTCAGGGTGTTTCTGCCGCGCGAGGGCACCACCATCAGCACCGACACGCTGGTGCTGCTGGCCGCCTCACCCAATCCGGCGCTGGCCCGCGAGTTCATCGATACCGTGCTGGAGCCGAAGGTCAGCGCGGCCATCAGCAACTACACCTCCTATGGCAATCCGAACGCAGCGGCGCGGCGTTACCTCGCCCCCCTGCTGCGCGACAACCCGGCCTTCAACCCGTCTCAGGCCGATCTGAAAAGCGGCAGGGTCGAACTGATCGAGGAGTTGCCCCCCGGGAAGCCGCCCCGGCTGTTTGACCGCGTGTGGTCGGAACTCAAGAGCCGCTGAGCACATCGGTTCTGAACCTTTCGTCCCGATGGTCCGGGCACGCATGCTCTACTCTGAACCCATGTCCCGCCCGCTCTCTCCCGAACTGCTCCAGGGCCGCGCCCAGACGCAGCTGGCCCTGGGCCTCATCTTCGTGCTGAGCGCCGCGCCCACCCTCGCCAACTGGGTGCGCGGTGATTTCCAGAGCGTGGGCCTCAAGCTGGTAGGGTTCGCTGTCACGGCCTTCGTGCTGTGGCAGGTCTACCGTGGCTCGCTGATCGCGCTGTATCTCACGCTGGTCCTGAGCGGCCTGGGCGGCTTCGCCCTGATGCTGCTCAGCCCGCTGGGGGGCTTCAGCGTCCAGACCCTGTTTCTGCTGGCCGCCGGGCTGGCGTTTGCCATCAGCGCCATCGCCCTCTACGCCCACGCCCCGATCAAGGCGTTTCTGGAAGCCCAGCGCCGCAGCCCGCGCAGGCCGTGACCGGGCCGACCCGGCGTTTCACCAAGCAGGGCACCAACGCGGCCTTCGTCTGCCTGTACTGTGGCCTGAACGTGCAGCCGCTCGCCAACGGTTCGGTTCGCAACCACTGTCCCGGCTGCCTGCACAGCCTGCATCTGGACGTATTTCCTGGTGACCGGGCGGCAGACTGCGGCGGCCTGATGGTGCCGGTGGGTGTGGAGCAGCATCCCAAGAAGGGCTGGATGATCGTTCACGTCTGCGCGGCCTGCGGCTACACGGGCCGCAACAAGGCGGCGCTGGACGACACGAGGCAGCCCGACAGCTACGACGCCCTGCTGAGTCTTTCCAGTCGTGAACGCACACTCTAGAATGAGAGCGGCTGTCATTCTTTTACGGGTTGAATTTTAATCTCAGAACGATGATACATTGTCGTAAGAATCCAATAAGTGTACGATAGGCCATATCTATTGTTATTCTCCGGCCCTGTTGATCTGATGTTGCGCTGTTTCTTTCCGGCATTTATGTGACAGTCTCACTGGTAACGATCAGTTACGTGGTCAAGATACGTAGTCAAGATACGTGGTCAAGATACGTGGTCAAGATAAAACAAGTAACATGATTATTAACCTCAACTCAGGGTTTGGCCACAAAATGTGCGGTCCAGTCATCTTTGATCTGGTTTTCGTATCTGCGCATCGGCGGATCGAACTTCACGCCTGCCGCCACCGGGCGCAGGGTTCCGCTCCAGCCGCCGGGGAAGGTGCAGCTGTAGCGCCTGCCCGCGTTCCAGGTGCCGCAGTTGGGGTCCAGGGCGTCGTTCAGGCCCTGAATGACGCCGTTGACCTCGAAGTGGGTGTTCTCTGATCCCTGGCCGCTGAGCAGGTCGCCGCCGATGGTGACCTTGGCGTTGCAGGCGGCCTCGGCGGCGGGCACAAAGGCGCTGATGTTCTGGCCCAGCGGCTCGCCCGCCTGCGCCCGGCGGCGGCCCTCCTGCACCGCGCTCAGAACGCTGGCCGGAACGCGCTGGCCCGCCGCGCTGCTGCCCCACCAGTCCATGTTCTCGCTGTAGAACCATGCCGTCTCGTCGGCGGTGTTCATGGCCTGATACACATTGTGTTGCAGCACCTGGGCGCGCTCCGCGTCGCTGCGAAAGTAATAGCCGCAGAAGCGCGGCGACTTCCAGAGGTTCATCACGCCGTCGGCGAAGATGGCCTGACCGAGCTTTACCTGCCGGTACTTGTCGCGGTTTTCAGGGGCCACCAGCGGCAGCAATGTAGTTTGCAAAGTGGTTCTGGCCGCGCTGAACTGTTCGGCACGCAGGTAGTCGTAGGCGTGTTCGTTGCCCTCGACCAGGGTGGTGCCCGGGGCGGCGGCCTCCAGCATGCCATTCACGAATGATGGCCACAGCCCAGAGTCGCTGCCCTGAAGGTTCGACTGGAGCTGTGAAGTGTCGGTGCCGACGTAATCCGAGTTGGCCGTCAGCAGGTACAGCGCGTAGATCTGGATACCGGGAAACGCGGTCTGTGCGGTCCGGATAAAGTTCGCGCCGCGCTGACGGACTTTGGCCTGGGCAGCGGCGAAACTGTGGCTGGCCGCGCCCGGCTGTGAGGCGTAGTCCCAGGGATTGAGGGTGTACGGCTCCATGTCGAAGGTGATGCCGCGCAGGCCGCCCGCCTTTGCCGCCCCCGCCATCAGGCGCACGTTTTCCCGCGAGGTGGCCCAGTCGGCGTCGCTAAACCAGTCCCAGCCCGGCCCTGACCCGGCCAGCAGGCTCAGGTAGCTGTCGCGCAGCTTGGGCGATCTGATGGCCCTGAGCGCCGCGATGTCCTGCCGCACCGCGCTGGCAGAAAAGCCGTTTCGCCTGAACACCTCCTGCCCGGCACCGAGCCTGAGGGTCAGGCCGTCGAAGGGGCTGCTGCCCAGCCGGGCCTGATGCTCCTGCAAAAATGAGGCCGTGGGCATGTCCCAGCCGTATTCCATCAGCTTTTTCCTGGTTGCGGCGGGACGGGTGCTGCCCGGAGCGGTACCACGGGCCGACACCGGGCTGATCGCTGCTATGGCGTTGACCGACTGAAGCTGCGCGTGACCACAGGCGGCCAGCAGCAGGGGAAGCACTGGCAGGGCGAACAGGCCCAGCGTCGAGTGGCCCAGCGTCGAGCGGCCCAGAGATAAGCGGAAGGTCGGCATGGTGGCTCCTCTCGCGCCAGGAGCGCGGCTGGACGGACAAGACCGGCAGGCCGGTGGCTGGGAGATCGCCAGACGTGTAGAGTGGCCGCAGCTGAGCGCCTTCATCTTGTCTTCATCTGCATATTTTCATGCGTGCCAAGCATTTTGATGAGAATCTTCGCCGGATCGAAGTTAGGTTCCGGCAGCGCCCTGTTTTGCGCCTGTGGTGGTTCCTCCCGCGCCCCGTCTGCGCTGTCTCAGGGTCTGGCCGACAGCCTCTGGCCGCATTTTCAGGGCGCTGGCCAGAACACCGGACGGTCAAGCCTGAAAGTCTCGCCAGCCCACACGCCCGGACCTGATATTCTGCCGCCCTATGGCTCTGTGGCTGTTCGTGTTCCTGATTGTCCTGTCGGCCTCGTCCGTGCTGTATCTGTCGTTCGGGCCGCTTCGGCGCGCTCCAAACGTGGGCAGCCTGCGCCTGATCGCCGCCGTTCAGTATCTGGCGGCCCTGCTGCTGGCCGGAGCCAGGCTGCTCGGCAAGGCGTAAACTCTGGGCAATGTCACAACCAGAGAGTCCTGCCACCATCGATCTCAACTTTCAGGGCGTGCCGGGCACCATCGCCTCGTATGTACTCGACACCGGCGACGGTCTGGCGCTGATCGACACCGGGCCGGCCAGCACCCTGCCCGCGCTCCAGGCGGGCCTGCATCAGCTTGGGGCCAGCCTGGAGGCCGTGCGGCACATCCTGCTGACCCACATCCACCTCGACCACGCCGGAGCCGCCGGAACCCTGCTGGCCCGGCTTCCGGAGGCCAGGGTCTACGTGCATTCTCGCGGCGCGTCCCACCTGCAATCGCCCGAGCGGCTGATGGCGAGCGCGGCCCAGATCTACGGCGACCAGATGCAGTCGCTGTGGGGCGAGATGCGGCCCATTGCGGCGGCCCAGATGACGGTGCTGGAGGGCGGTGAGGCGCTCATGCTGGGCCGCCTCGCGGTGCGCCCGCTGTACACGCCCGGCCACGCCGTCCATCACCTGGCTTTCCACATCGGCGCGGACCTGTTCGTGGGCGACGTGGGCGGCATCCGGCTCGAACCCCACCAGTCTCCGCGTCCGCCCACCCCGCCGCCGGACATCGACCTGGGGGCCTGGGCCAGCAGCATCGCGCTGCTGCGGGGGGTGCAGGCCGACACCATCCACCTGACCCACTTCGGCAGCTACGCCCAGGACGCCGCGCACTGGGACGCCCTGGAACGCAACATGGTGGCCGACGCCGGGGTGGTGGAACGCTCGCTGGAGGCCGGGCGCGAGATCCAGGCGGTCACTGACGAGTACACCGAGGCGCTGCGGATGGCCCTGGCGGCAGAGGGTCCGGAACTGCCAGAACGCTTCGCGCTTGCCTGCCCGCCCTGGATGAGCGTGCAGGGGCTGGCCCGCTACTGGAAGCGGGCGCAGGCGCGTCCAGCGCCCTGACAAGGACGTGCGCCCCGACGCGGACGTGCCTGCCAGGGTGACCGTGACAGGGCCGCTCTCAGACATGTGAGGCACCACGGCTGCCCCTGAGTCTCTATCATGCCGGGAATGAACTCAAAACGCAGTTTCTCACCTTGCGCCGCAGGCCCCGGATTCTACCCAATCCGGGTGGGCCAGCCTGCCTGCAAAGCCAGACAGCCTGCCTGCAAAGCCAGACAGTGAAGGTCCTGGTGATCGGCAGCGGGGGCCGTGAACACGCCATCGTGGACGCGCTGACCCGCTCAGTGTCGGTGAGCGAGATCGTCTGTACGCCGGGCAATCCGGGCGTCGCGGCGCTGGCCCGCTGCATTGCCGGTTCACAGGAGCCGCAGGCGCTGGCCGACCTGGCCGTGCGGGAGGCCGTGGACCTGGTGATCGTCGGCCCCGAGGGACCGCTGGCGGCGGGCGTGACCGATGTGATCTCGGCGCGCGGCATCCCGGTGTTCGGCCCGAGCAGGGCGGCGGCGAGGCTGGAGGGCGACAAGACCTGGAGCAAGGCATTCATGGTGCGCCACGGCGTGCCCACCGCCCGCTTCCGCAGCTTCGGGGCGCTGGGTCCGGCGCTGGCCTACGTGTCGGTACAGCCGCTGCCGCTGGTGGTCAAGGACGCGGGATTGCGGGCGGGCAAGGGCGTGAGCATCTGCACCAACATGGATCAGGCCTGGGTGGCGCTGAGGTCTATCTTTGCCGAGTCCGGGGCGAGCGCCGTGATCGAGGAATTCATGCCCGGTCAGGAGGTCAGCGTGCTGGCGTTTGCCGACGGCACGCGGGCGGTGCAGATGCTGGCCGCGCAGGACCACAAGACCATCTTCGAGCACGACCAGGGGCCGATGACCGGCGGCATGGGCGTCGTCTGCCCGTATCCGCTGAGTGGGGCCGACCAGCAGCTGATCCAGCAGAGCATCCTGGACCCGGTGATGCGCGGCATGGCCGCCGAGGCAACGCCGTTTGCGGGCGTGCTGTACGCGGGCCTGATGCTCACGCCGCAGGGTCCGCAGGTCGTTGAATTCAATGCCCGCTTCGGTGACCCGGAGGCCCAGGCGCTGCTGCCGCTGCTCACCGGCGACCTGGCGCAGATCGCGCTGTCGTGCGCCTCGGGCACGCTCGACCCGGCCCAGGTGACGTTCGCGGGCGGGGCCAGTGCCGTGGTCGTTCTGGCCGCGCCGGGCTATCCGGGCCACCCGGAGACGGGCCACCCGCTGACCCTGCCCGAGACCGGGCCAGATGTGCGGATCTATCAAGCCGGGACGGCCATGCAGGGCGATCAGCTGGTCTCAGCCGGAGGGCGGGTGCTGGCGGTGCAGGCCAGCGCCGAGACCCTGCCGCTGGCGCTGGGAAAGGTCTACGGCCTGCTTCCCGAGATCGGCTTCGAGGGCGCACAGTTCCGCCGCGACATCGGTGCCCGCATCGGCCTGCACCCGGAACCCGCCTGACCCCGTACCCGCCTGACCCCGTAAACGCAGGCTGTCAGATTGACCCGCTCTGCTGGCGCTGATAAGATGCCAGTCGCTCGCAGCGCACCGCTGCTGGCAGGCTGGGCCGGAGTGGCGGAATCGGTAGACGCACTCGACTCAAAATCGAGCGAGAAATCGTGCGGGTTCGAGTCCCGCCTTCGGCACCAAAAGAAAACAAGGACACGCTGGAAGCATCTGGTGAGAAGGAGGGCCGCCCCGACTGATCTTGCCTATGGCGACCCAGCAGGCCCTGGAATGAACAAAGCTGAACGAACCACGGTTTCTAATGCCAATTCAACTGATGGCGATCCAGCAAGCTGCTGCTTGAACAAGACCAAGTAAACTAAACGTTCCAGTTCGGTCTCAACCAATGGCGACCCAGCAGGCCGTAGGCTAGATAAAGCTACACGATTTAGTGATTTCGGCACCAACCCGATTTATGGGACTCCATATATGTGATTAGATTGACTTTACAGGCTGCCCGGCCTGTTCACCCCCTCCCAGCCTCCCCCCTCCGCAAGCGGCTGTGCCAGTCAAGGGGGAGGGGCCAAAGGCAGAGCGTTCAGAGATTTGGGTTCTCTTTTCAAGGCATGTGAATCACTTGACAACCCGTGAACCTAACGAACCATCACGAAAAACGCCCAATCATTATCGACGCCCGCTCAAAAGGAACCTACCCATGCTTACCATCTTTATTATCCTGTTTGCCCTCGTTTCAGTTGGCCTCGTGTTTTTCGTGTTGCTCCAGGTGCCCAAGCAGGCGGGCCTGAGTGCCAGCCTGGGCGGCGGCGGCGACCTGTTCGGCGGGCGCGGCGTCGAGGGTGGACTGATCCGCATCAGCAGCGTGCTGGGCGGGCTGTTCATGCTGCTGGCCCTGCTGATCGACGTTCTGTCGCGCTGAGGGCCAGCGCCCGGTCATTAACCTGCTCACCATCAATAAAGGCCGCGCCCCTGTATGGCGCGGCCTTTGCATCTGTATGGTCATGAATGAAATTTATGTGCAACTGGAACGCACCGTGCAATGCCCGTTCAAAATCGGCTGACACGCGCTTGACCAAGATTTAGACAGTCTTTATAGTGTGTGGTGCTGGTATCCCGAACAACCCCGTTTGCCCTCAGCCGCCTTCGCCGTGACGCAGCTCCTGAGGCGGGTCTTCTTTCGTATACACAGGCGTACAGAATGGGGCGGTAAAGGCCCCAGCGGCCCGAATGCCCAGATCGACAGTTCAGGAGGAATACCCATGAAGACCAAGCCCATGAAATACATGCTGACGCTCGCTGCTGCCCTGACCCTGGGCGGCAGTTTCGCTGCACCGTTCGTCTACCCGGCCAAGTGGAGCGCCGACCCGGCGAGCGCGGCCAAGAAGGGCGGCGACTACCGCGAGTCCACCATCAGCGATTACAAGACCATCAATCCGTTTACCTCCGCCGAGGCCCGCAGCATTCCCAACTACTTCATGAGCCTGGGCACCGGTCTGTTCACCCAGGACCAGACCAACGACAGCTTCATTCCGCACATGGCCGAGAGCATGCCCGAGATCAGCAACAGCGGCAAGAGATTCGTGGTCAAGATCCGGCAGGGCATGAAGTTCAGCGACGGTCAGCCGATCACCGCCGACGACTGGATCACCACGTACAAAATCCACACCGACGACAAGGTGGGCAGCAACGCCTACGACAGCTTCTTCATCAACGACAAGCCGATCACGGTCAAGAAGCTGGGCGAGTACACCCTCCAGTTCGACTTTCCGCAGCAGAGCGCCACGGCCTTCGTGACCATGAACTACACCCCCTGGCCCGACCACGTCTTCGGCAAGGCCTACACGGCGGGCGGCGCGGAAGCGGTCAAGAAACTCTGGGGCCTGAACGTGGACCCTGCCACGGTGGTCACCGCCGGGGCCTTCACCCTCCAGAGCTACTCGGCGGGCCAGCGCGCGGTCCTGAAGCGCAATCCCAACTTCGGCGAGTGGAACAAGGACAGCGCGGGCGTGGCCCTGCCGTACCTCGACACCGTGACCCTGAAGATCGTGAAGGACCTGAACGCCTCGCTGGCCTCGTACCTGGCCGGTGAGCTGGACGTGTATGGCCCGCGCAACGCCGACGACCTGGCCCAGATCACCAAGGCCAACACCGCCGGAACCCTAAAGTCCACCCTGATTCCCAACGTCTCGCCCGCCGCCAGCAGCCAGTGGATCACCTTCAACTGGAACAAGGCCGACAGCCCCTTCAAGCAGAAGCTGTTCCGCGACGTGCGCTTCCGCCGCGCCATGAGCATGGTCGCCAACCGCGAGGCGATGGTGCAGCTGGCCCTGGGCGGCCTGGGCGTGCCCACCTACTACAGCGTGTACCCGGTGTTCAAGAAGTACATCAGCGACAGCGCCCCCAAGTACCCGTACAACCTCGACGGCGCGTCCAAGCTGCTGGCCCAGATGGGCTTCACCAAGAAGGGCAGCGACGGCATTCTGGTCAACGCCCAGGGTCAGAAGCTGGAATTTACGATGGCGACCAACAGCGGCAACACCACCCGTGAGCAGCTGGGCCGCATCTTTGCCGACGAGGCCAAGAAGATCGGCGTCAAGGTCAACTTCACGCCGATTGACTTCAACGTGCTGGTCGGGCAGCTGACCGCCAAGGGCGAGAGCCGTCCCTTCGACGCGATCCTGCTGGGCCTGTCGGGCGGCGACAACATCTGGCCCTACGGAGCCAACGTGGTGCCCTGCGGGACCAACCTGCACAGCTACAACAACCCCACCAACGGCAAGTGCGCCACCGCCCAGGAGCAGCTGATGACCAAGCTGTTTTATCAGGGAGACAGCACCGTGGACCAGGCCGAGCGGCAGAAGATTGGCCTCCAGCTGCTGAACACCGAGGCTTCTCTCCAGCCGGTGATTTTCCTGGTCGGCGGCAGCTACCACGTGGCCTACAACAACCGCCTCGGCGGACAGGCTCCCCGTGACCAGATGGACAGCTACTACGGCTCACGCGGCATCGAGACCACCTACATCAAGTAAGGCAGTCTTGGCAAGCAGGGGTGGCCCGCGTGATGTGGGCTGCCCCTGGCCCATGATGTGAGGCACAGGTTCACATGGGTGCGTGAAGTGTTCTGGAGGGCCATATGGTCACGTTTCTGTTCAGACGACTGCTCAATCTTCTACCGACCTTTCTGCTGGCAACCGTGCTGGTGTTTTCGATCATCCAGCTCGCGCCCGGCGATTTCCTGACGCCCGCCAAGCTCAACCCCGGCATCAGCGAGCAGCAGCTTCGCAACCTCGCCGAGCAGTTCGGCCTCAACAAGCCCGTCTGGCAGCAGTATTTTCAGTGGCTCTGGAACCTGCTGCACGGCAACCTGGGCCTGAGCTTCAGTTACACCCAGCCGGTGCTGGACGTGGCCTGGCCGCGCGTGGTCAACTCGTTCAAGCTGGTGCTGGTCAATCTGGTGCTGTTCTACGCCATCAGCATTCCGCTGGGCGTGTACGGCGCGGTGCGGCAGTACAGCTTTGGGGACCGGATCAGCGGCGTGGTGTTCTATTTCCTGCTGGGCTTTCCCAGCTTCTTTCTGGCGCTGCTGACCATCTTCGGGATTCTCAAGTTCCGGCAGGCCACCGGTCTGAACGTGCCCATGATCGGCATGACCAGCGACGGCTACGATTCTCTGGGCCTCCTCGGCAAGTTCTGGGACACGCTCAAACACCTGCTCATCCCGGGGCTGGTGGCCGCCGTCGGCGGGGTGGCCGGGTTTACCCGCGTGCTGCGCGGTCAGATGCTCGAACACCTGCGCAGCGACTTTGTGCGAACCGCCCGCAGCAAGGGCGTTCCCGAGTTCTGGGTCATCTACCGTCACACCTTTCGCAACGCCATCATTCCCTTCGTGGCCGGAATCGGGGGGCTGCTGCCGGGATTGATCGGTGGAGCGGGCTTCGTCGAGGTGGTGTTCTCGTATCCCGGCATCACGCCGATGCTGCTGGACGCCATCGGGGCGCAGGATTTCTATCTGGTGGCCGCCTTCTCGATTCTGCCGATGGTGCTGCTGTTTTTAGGCAACGCCATCAGCGACATTCTGCTGGCGGTTGCCGATCCCCGCATCAGGTTCAACTGACATGACGGCCCTCCCGACCCCCATCCAGCCCGCGCCCCCGCGCACCACGGCCCGCGCCCAGTCTCAGCTCCAGGTGGCCTGGGGCCAGTTTTGCCGCAACCGCCTGGCCTCCACGGGCGGGGTGTTTATCATCCTGCTGTACGTGCTGGCGATCTTCGCGCCGTTTGTCGCTCCGGACGGCCTGAGCAACTACAGCACCACCTCGATCACCCGCTACCACGCCCCCACGCCGCTGCATTTCCGCGACCCCAAAACCGGGGCCTGGGGCCTGTACGTCGAGAAATTTGCTCAGACCATGAACCCCACCACCTTCTTGCAGGAATTTCGCCCCACCGGCGAGAAGTGCCCGGTCAGGTGGTTCCTGCCCGGCGACACCTACCGCATTCTGGGCATTGCAGGCAACCTGCACCTGTTCGGCACCGGTAACCCCAACTGCAAGATTTTCCTGTGGGGCGCGGAGGGACTGGGCCGCGACCTGTTCACCCGCACCATCTACGCCTCGCAGATTTCGCTGACCATCGGCGTGCTGTCGGTGCTCATCAGCACGTTGATCGGCATGGTGATGGGGTCGCTCGCCGCCTACTTCCGGGGCTGGGTGGACAACGTGATCAACCGTTTCATCGAGGTGATCTCGGCCATTCCCTACCTGTTTCTGCTCATTCTGCTGCGCTCGCTGTTTCCGCAGGGGGCCAACCCGATCCTGGTGCTGTTTCTGCTGCTGTGCATCCTGGCGTTTATCTCCTGGGGCGACCTGGCCCGCACCATCCGCAGCCAGCTGCTGTCGGTGCGCGAGCAGGACTACGTGACGGCGGCCAACGCACTGGGGTCCTCGCAGGGCCGCATCATGTTCCGGCACATGCTGCCCAGCATGACCAGTTACCTGATCGTGACGCTCAGCCTCGCCATTCCGGGCACCATTTTGCTCGAAAGCGGCCTGAGTTTCCTGGGCATCGGCGCCGTGGAACCCTACGTCAGCTGGGGCACGCTGCTCAACCAGACCCAGGACGGCGGCATCGCCAGCATCACAGACCGCCCCTGGATGCTGATACCGGGCTTCTTCATCGTGTTTACGGTGATGTGCTATCAGCTGCTGGGCGACGGTCTGCGCGACGCCTTCGACCCGCGCAAACGCCAGTAGAAGCCGTGTTTCCGTGCACAGCAGACGTTTGGCGCAATCCTGATATGATGCGCCAATGTCTGGCGGGCCTGGGCCATCTGGCGTATGGAGGCAGGTTTTCCCTTCGCCGCACCCACCGGGTCTTCAGAGAGAAAGGGCACTATCACGAACCACAAGGGGGGGCGAATGACCAATCTTGAAACCAATGCTCCGGCCAACTCAGCGCAGACCAATGCGGCACAGAGCCGCAGCGACGTCAACAGGAGCGCCGACAAGCTGCTCGACGTGAAAAACCTCAAGACCTACTTCTTTACCGACGAGGGCGTGGTCAAGTCCGTGGACGGCGTGACCTTTCACATCCAGCGCGGCGAGACGCTGGCGGTGGTGGGCGAGTCGGGGTCCGGCAAGAGCGTGACGAGCCTGAGCATCATGCGGCTGATCGCCACGCCGCCCGGCAAAATTGTAGAGGGCGAGATCCTGTTCCGGGGCAAGGACGGCGTCCAGAAGAACCTGGTGACCGCGCCCGAAAACGAGATGCGCAAGATTCGCGGCAACGACATCTCGATGATCTTTCAGGAGCCGATGACCAGCCTCAACCCGGTGTACACCATCGGTGATCAGATCGCCGAGGCGGTGATGCTGCACCAGGGCAAGAACCGGCGAGACGGTATGGAGGCTGCCGCCCAGATGCTGGAACTGGTCGGCATTCCGGCGGCCAGAAAGCGCGTCAACGAGTACCCGCACCAGATGTCGGGCGGCATGCGCCAGCGCGTGATGATCGCCATGGCCCTGAGCTGCAACCCGGCCCTGCTGGTGGCCGACGAACCGACCACCGCGCTCGACGTGACCATCCAGGCGCAGATTCTGGACCTGATGCGCAAGCTCCAGGTCGAGATCGGCATGTCCATTCTGTTCATCACGCACAACCTGGGCGTGGTGGCCGAGATGGCCGACCGGGTGGTGGTGATGTACGGTGGCCGGGTGGTCGAGGAGGGAGAGGTGCTCGACATCTTCAAGGCCCCCAAGCACCCGTACACCATGGGCCTGCTGAACAGCATGCCGCGCGTGGACCACGCCGCAGAATACGACCGCTCTGCGGGGGTTAAGAAGCAGCGGTTGGAGGCCATTCCCGGCAACGTGCCCAACCCGCTGAACCTGCCGCCCGGCTGCGCGTTCGAGCCGAGATGCAAGTTTGCCATTCCCGAGTGCAGCAGGGCCGTGCCCGCGCTGGAAGACACCGGGGCCGGGCACATGAGCCGCTGCGTCCGCTGGCGCGAGTTCACCGACCCGGCGGCGCTGCTGAGCCTGGCTTCCGGCAACGTAACGCCCGCTAAGGAGGCCCAGCTGTGACCGCCGCCGCCGAACGACCCGCCGCCAACACCTCTGGCCGCAAGCCCCTGCCAGCCATGGGCGAGACGCTGCTGGAGGTCAACAAGCTCCAGAAGTTCTTCCCGATCAGGGGCGGGCTGCTGTCGCGGGTGGTCGCCAACGTGCAGGCCGTAGACCGAGTGTCGTTCAAGCTGAACCGGGGCGAGGTGGTGGGCGTGGTGGGCGAGTCGGGGTCGGGAAAGACTGTCATGGGCCGCACCATCCTGCGCCTGCTGGAACCCACCGGCGGGCAGGTGATCTTCAACGGCACCGACATCACCAAGCTCGGCAAGAACGAGCTGCGCGACTACCGCCGCGAGATGCAGGTGATCTTTCAGGACCCGTTTGCGTCCCTCAACCCGCGCATGACCGTGTCCGAGATCATCGGTGAGGCGCTTCAGATTCACAACCTGCACCCCGGCAAGGGCCGCGTGGACCGCATTGCGGAGCTGCTGAGCAAGGTCGGCCTGCGCCCGGAGAACATGGGCCGCTACCCGCACGAGTTTTCCGGCGGCCAGCGCCAGCGCATCGGCATCGCCCGCGCCCTGGCGGTGGACCCGGCCTTCATCGTGGCCGACGAGCCGACCTCGGCGCTCGACGTGTCTATTCAGGCGCAGGTGGTGAACCTGCTTCAGGACCTTCAGGAAGAACTGGGCCTGACCGTGCTGTTCATCGCGCACGACCTGGCGGTGGTCGAGTACATCTGTGACCGCATCATCGTGATGTACCTGGGCAAGATCATGGAAATCGCGCCCAGCCGCGAACTGAACCGCAACCCCAAGCACCCGTACACCGAGGCGCTGCTGAGCGCGGCCCCGATTCCCGACCCCAGCATCAAGCGGCAGCGCATCATTCTGGAGGGCGACATTCCCAGCCCGATCAACCCGCCCAGCGGCTGCGTGTTCCGGACCCGCTGCCGCTACGCGATTGCCGAGTGCGCCCAGGTGGAGCCGGAGCTGCGCGAGGTCACGCCCGGCCACTTCAAGGCCTGCATCCGCGACGACATCCTGTAGCTTCAGATGAAAAAAGCTCTCTGCCTGGCGACGGGCAGGGAGGTTTTTTGGTGCTATCACTCTTCCTACTCTTTTCCTACCATCCGGAGTATGCTGCTGTTATGACCGTAGAAAAGCTCAGCATCAGCCTTGAAGAGCCGCTCGTGGCCTTTCTGGGGGATTATCAAACAACCCACGCCGTGCGCTCGAAATCTGAAGTAATCGCGAGGGCTGTGCGTCTCCTGCGCGAAAAAGAGCTTGAGTCTCAATATGCAGCCGCCACTGAGGAGTGGCAGGCGAGCGGCGAGGCTGAGGTATGGGACGCTGTCGTGGGTGACGGCCTGGGTTCTGATGCGTCGCGGTGACATCTATGTCGCAGATCTTAACCCAGCACGAGTGAGCGAGGCAGATAAGAAGCGCCCAGTGGTGATCGTCAGCAATGATGGAATGAACCGTGTGGCTGAGCGCCTCGGTACAGGAGTGGTAACCGTTATCCCACTCACGACCAACGTAACCAGAATCTATGACTTCCAAGTTCTGCTGACGGCAGCCGAGACAGGATTGAATGAAGACAGCAAGGCGCAAGCTGAGCAGGTACGGACCATCGGATTCAGTCGTTTCGGCAGCGCGGCTGTCGGACATTTATCCGACACGTTGATGCAGAAGCTGGACAACGCGCTGCGCCTGCATCTCGTCCTCTGAAGACTTCTCTATCTGCGGGTGTAGTCCTGCTCGCCGCTCAGGCTCCCCACCCAGCCCGTGATCAGGTCGATGCAGGCCTGCACGTCGCTCAGGCGCACCATCTCGCTGGGCGAGTGCATGTAGCGGTTGGGAATGCTGACCACGGCCAGCGGCACGCCTGCGCGCGCCAGCGCCAGAGAATCGGCGTCGGTACCGGTGTAGCGCGGACTGGCTGAAAGGGTGAAAGGAATGTCCTGGGCGCGGGCCACCGTCTGCATCTGGCGAACGATGACCGGACTGATCATCGCGCCCACCGCCAGGTTCGCGCCGCTGCCAAACGGCGCGACGCCGTATTTCTTCTCGTCCACGCCGGGCTGTAAGGTCTCGTGCGTCACGTCCACCACCACGCCTGCCGTCGGGTCGAGCCGGAAGCCGCTGACCTGCGCGCCGAAACAGCCGATCTCCTCCTGCGAGGTGCCCACCGCGACCACGTGGGCCGTGACGCCCGCCGCCTTCATGGCCCGCAGGGCTTCGAGCACGATGAAGGCCCCGGCCCGGTTGTCGATGGCCTTGCTGATCAGGTGCCCGTTCTGCTCGATGGGTGGCTGCTCGATCACGCCCACGGTGCCCACCGGAATGCGCCGCCTGACCTCTTCGATGTCCAGCGCGGTGTCGATCCACAGGTCTTCGAGCTTGCTGGCTTTGCTCTTGTCCCTGTCGTCCATGACGTGAATGGCCTTCTTGCCGATCACGCCCAGCACGTCGCCGTCTTCAGCCAGCAGCCGGATACGCTGCCCGACCAGCACCTGCGGGTCCCAGCCGCCGATGCCCAGGAAGGCGATCATGCCCTTGTCGCCCACGTGCGACACCATCAGCCCGATCTCGTCGAGGTGGCCCATCAGGGCAATCGGGCGGCCAGGGCCATCAGCGGGCGGATTGATCTCGGCGTACACGTTGCCGTAGTGGTCCTCACTCACGCGGTCGGCAAAGGTCTCGGCCTCGGTTTTCCAGATCAGCGAGGCGCGGGCCTCGTACCCGCTGGGAGCGGCTGCCGTGAGCAGCGCCTTTAAAAAGTCCAGGTTCATTACGCGAGTCTAGCAAGGAATCAGGCTTTTCAATTGCATGGTTTTGGGTCTCGTCCGAGCGGGCTGCCTGTCACCGCTGGTCTGTTCTTACAACAACGGTTGCGGAGTGGCGAACTCAAGACAGTGGATTCGGTTCAGCGGCAGGTGACCGTCTGTAAGCGTCTGTGGGCGGGGAGCCACAACGTGGATCAGCAATCGATCAGCAGCACATTTTCACAATTATTTTATACAAAAAAGTCAGGCCAGGAGACAATCCTGCCTTCAATCACTTTATCCGCCTTGACCATATTCTCATGTATACTCCCCAGAACATTCTGCCGCTGGCCGACCAGCCCGCTCCAGCTTGCGTCTGAACTGCTTCATTTGGGCCGCCACGACACTGTTTCGTCCTTTCCTGACAGGGGGTAAACGACTTGAGCCGCGAGACCAGAACAACGGACATGACGCAGGCAGGAGTTCCCGGCCACACACCAGGGCTGAGCAACGACGAGCACCAACTGGCCTCGATGGGTTACAAGCAGGAGCTGTCGCGCCGCATGAAGGGCTTCTCCAACTTCGCTATCTCGTTCTCGATCATCTGCATTCTGTCGGGCGGCATCAACTCGCTGGGGCAGGGCATCAGCAGCGTCGGTGGGGCCAGCATCGGCCTCGGCTGGCCGCTCGGCTGCCTGATCAGTCTGCTTTTCGCGCTGGGCATGGCCCAGATCGCCAGCGCCTATCCGACGGCGGGCGGCCTGTACCACTGGGGCAGCGTGCTGGGCGGGCGCGGCTGGGGCTGGCTGACGGCGTGGCTCAACCTGATCGGGCTGGTCACGGTGCTGGGAGCCATCAACGTCGGCACCTACTTCTTCGTGATCGGGGCCTTTGGCAAGGCGCTCGGCCTGACCGACAACATCGGCACGCAGGCGGCCTTTGTCATCAGCTTCACGGTGATCCAGGCGCTGGTCAACCACTTCGGCATCCGGCTCACCACCCGCCTGACTGACCTGAGCGGCTACCTGATTTTCGCCGTGGCGCTGGTCCTGACCGTTTCCCTGCTGATCTACGCGCCCACCCACGACTTCTCGCGCCTCTGGACTTTCACCAACTACAGCGGCAAGGTCGGCGGCGAGGTGTGGCCGCAGAACGCCAGCCTGATCAGCCTGTTTCTGCTGTGCCTGTTGCTGCCCATCTATACCATCACGGGCTTCGACGCGTCCGCCCACACCGCCGAGGAGACCGTGGACGCCCAGCGGGCGGTGCCCCGGGGCATCGTGGGCAGCGTGGCGTGGTCTTCACTGTTTGGCTGGATCATGCTGTGCGCCTTCGTGCTCGCCATTCCCGACATGAAGACGGCGGCGGCCAGCGGCTTCGGGGTGTTCTTCAACACCCTGGACGCGGTGCTGCCGGCGGCCCTCAAGACGGCGCTGTACGTCGGGATTTTCCTGGCCCAGTTTCTGTGCGGGTTGGCGACGGTCACCAGCGTCTCGCGCATGACCTACGCCTTTGCCCGCGACGGCGGCCTGCCCTTTTCAAAGGCGCTGCGCAGCGTGCATCCCGCCCACCGCACCCCGGTGGTCGCCGTCTGGACCATGGCCATCATCAGCGTGCTGTTCACGCTCTACACCCCGGCCTACACCACCATCGTCTCGGTCACAGTCATTTTCCTGTTCTTGTCTTACGGGTTGCCCATCGTGATGGGGCTGTTCGCTTACGGGCGCAGCTGGACCGTTATGGGACCCTGGAACATGGGGCCGTTGTACCGCGTGGTGGCGGCCCTGGTGGGCGTGGCCGTCGTGATGATCTTCGTGATCGGGGTCCAGCCGCCCAACGGCAAGGCGCTGCCCATCACGCTCGGCTTCCTGGCGATCACTGCCGCCGTGTGGTACGGCCTGGAGCGTGGCCGCTTCAAGGGGCCGCCCATCGGCGACACGCTGCGGGTCCGGCAGGCCGAGCTGGAAGCCTCAGAAGGCACGCTGGGTCCGGCCAGCGACGACTGATGGCCGTCCTCCATTCAGCGGGGCCGGAGGGCCAGGACCATCACGCGGCCCCGGCAGGCCGACTGGTGGGCCGGGTGGCCCTGATCTCGGGCGGGGCGGGCGGTGTGGGCGAGGCCGCCTCGCGCCTGTTCGCCGCAGAGGGAGCCAGCATCGTCATCGTGGACCGGCAGGCCGAGGCAGGCGAGGCCCTGGCCGCCGAACTCCGGGCAAGTGGGGCGCAGGTGGTCTTCGCCCGCGCTGACGTGTCGGTTGCCGCCGAGGTAACGGCGGCGGTGCAGCTTGGCCTGGACGCCTTCGGCTTTATAGACGTGCTGTTCAACCACGCCGGGACCATCATCATCAAGCCCTTTCTCGACACTACCGAGGCCGACTGGGACGCGCTGATGGCCGTGAATGTCAAGAGCATGTTCCTGATGACGCGCGCCGTGCTGCCCTCGATGCTGGCGCGCAGCAAGGGATCGGTGGTCTGCACGTCGAGCATCTCGGCGGTGGCCGTCACCCCGATGGAGGTGCTGTACTGCGTGACCAAGGCGGCGGTGCATCAGTTTGCCCGCGCCATCGCCGTCGAGTACCGTGACCGGGGCGTGCGCTGCAATGCGGTGTGCCCCGGCTTCATCCGGACGCCGCACGGGCTGCGCGAGGTGGCCGAGTTGCAGGCGCTGGGCGTGGACGCCTCGGAGGCCGCCATCGCCGCGCAGCAGGGGAGGCTGTGCGAGCCGGAAGAGGTGGCCCGCGCCGCGCTGTTTCTAGCCAGCGATGAGGCCAGCTTTGTGAACGGCGCGCAGCTGTTCGTGGACAACGCCTTTACGGCGGTGTGAATCTGCCCGTGTAGATTGATACCAGGGCTTTCTGGCCCGGCCCGGCACGTAGCGCGTCATGTCTGTCTCTGAAGCGAGGTGATCGTATGTACGGCGCGTCCATCGCCAGAACCCACCACTCGTTTGCAGACCTGAAAGACGTACTCGCCAAAGCTTCGCCGCGCAAATCAGGCGACGAAC
>JANXWI010000066.1 GCA_025351205.1 Deinococcus sp. | reverse complement strand
CACCCTCCTGAAGCGGGTCGAGTAGGTTAGACAAGTGTTCAGCCAGCCCGATGACCAGCGCCCCGCCCTGGGCCGTCACGCCCCGCTCCTCCGGTTCCAGCCGCAGCGACCAGCCGCCCGTGGGCCAGCTCAGGGCCAGTTGCAGCGGAAGTCGGCGCAGCAGCATGTCGGTTTCCAGGTCGTCCAGGCGCACCCGGACGCTGCGGCCAGCAAAGCGGATTTTCATGCTGTGAGTGTATGCCTCACGTGATTCAAAGACGGGTCGCACGGGTATACGCCACACAACGCTCAGAAAGCTGATAAAGTGCAGCCGTAATTCAAGTACAGGAGGAACACCATGAAGAAATCCGCTTCACTGAAATTCGCCGGACTGGCCCTGCTCGGAAGCTTCGCCCTCGCCGCCTGCAACCAGGCCTCCGTGTCAGGCAGCACCAAGACCACCGACTTCGCCCTCCAGACCCAGCCCGGATACACCGTGCAGGCCGGCAAGGCCGCCATCAGCAACCTGAACACCAAGGACACCGTGACCATCCTGACGGCTACCGGCCTGAAGCCCAGCACCCTCTACGTGGCCCACTACCATGCTCAGGGCGACACCACCAAGGCTCCCTGCGCTTCTGGCGGTGCAATCGTGGACGGCATGATTGGCATGGCGACCACCAGCGGCACGGACGGATCGCTGACCATCAAGGGCTTCACCCCCACGACCAACATCAGCACGGCCAAGTACATCAATATTCACGAGAACGCCGCGCTGGCCATCGTTCCGCTGTGCGCCGACCTGACCAAATAAACCTCTCACTTCAGAGCGGGCCAGGACAGTTGATGTCCTGGCCCGCTTTTTTGCTGACTCATTCTCTCGCTGTCTGCGATCAGGCGATCAGTCCCAGGGTGCGGGCGCGGCTCACGGCCTGGGTGCGGTCTCCGGCGTCAAGCTTGGTGTACAGCCGGGCCAGATGATCCTTGATGGTGTCGGGGCTGACACCCAGGCTGCGGGCGATCTCTTTGTTGCTGTAGCCCTGAGCCAGCAGCGGCAGCACGTCGGTCTCGCGCGGCGTCAGGCGCGGCACGCTGACGTTGGGCAGCCGGTTGATGTCTGGCCGCGCCATGATGTCGCGCAGCTGCCGGGCCAGTTCCTCGGGCGGGGTTTCCTTGCTCAGGTAACCCTTGGCCCCGGCGTCGCGGGCCGCCTGCACGATGGCCGGCTCGGAAAAGGTGGTGATCAGCACGCTCAGCACCCTGGGGGCCTCGCGTTTCAGGCGGGCGCAGACCTCGATGCCGGTCATGCCGGGCATCTTCACGTCGAGCAGGGCCGCGTCGGGCTGATGGCGCAGGCAGGCGTCGAGGGCCGAGAGGCCGTCGCTGGCCTGGGCCAGCACTTCAAATCCCTGGTCGCGCAGGGCGTAACCCAGGCCCATCAGAAACAGCGGGTGGTCGTCGGCAATCACAAGTTTCACGGGTGAACCTCCTGGGAAGACGGAGCAGATGGAAGAGGCGGCGTAGCATGTCGGGCCAGCAGGAGTGCGTCTGGCGGGGAGGCGTCGGCGGGATCGGTGGCCGAGTCAGGAGTTGAGCTGTCTGGAACGGAACCGGAAGAAAGGGAGGATGCGAACGCTGGAGCAGAATCCAGAGCGCCGAAATCGCTGAACACCAGCGGCAGGCGGATGTGCATCACACTCAGGGGAAGACGGCCTGAGTGATCCTCACGGTGGTGGCCTGCCTGCTCCTCACGGTGGTAGCTCAGGTCGCCGCCGTGGGCCTCGGAGATGCGCCGCACGATGTACAGGCCCAGGCCCGCCGTTCCGGCGGTGTACTTCTGTCCGGCGATCTCGACAGGCTGGGCGTTGAAGGGCTGGGCCAGGGTGTCGATGCTGGACCCTTCCGGCAGGCCGGGGCCGTCGTCGCAGACGCTCAGACCGGTGCTGCCGACCCACAATTCCAGGCGGCTGTGCGCGTAGCGCAGCCCGTTGTCGGCCAGATTGGCCACCGCCCGCTCCAGCACGGCGGCGTCCACGTTCGAGCGGCCCTCGCCGCTGACGACCACCTGCACCCCCAGCCCGGAAGCGCTCAGGACGGTCCCGCTGATGGCCGAACGGCTCTGCCGGATACGGGCGGCGACCCGCTCCAGCAGCGCCCGCAGATCGGTGTCCGAGGCGTTGAGCGACACGTCCTCGCGCTCGAAACGGTGGGCGTCGGCCATCTGCTGCACCAGTTCCAGCAACCGGGCGTTCTCGGTCAGCAGGTGTTCGCCCACGGCGTGCCGCTCCAGGTCGGGCAGCGGGCGGCCCGACAGGGTGCGGATCAGGTGCCCGGTGGCGACCAGCGGGGTCTTGAGGTCGTGCACCAGGGTCGCCATGAAGGCGCTGCGCCGTCCCTGCTCGGTGCCCAGCCGCTCCAGCAGCCCGCCGAAGGCCCCGCGCAGGGCCAGAATCTCCTGCGGTTCGCCGGACGGAAGGCCTGCCTTTGTTTCCGGGGCCAGCCCTGCTGAAGCCGGGTCCTCCGGGGCCGGGCGGAACTCACCGCGCGCCAGCTCTCCGGTCAGCCGACTCAGGGGCTTCAGCAGCGCCCCGGACAGCACCCAGCCCATCAGGGCGCTCAGGGCCGCCACGGCGATCAGCCACAGGCCCAGCGGCAGGGCCGCGCCGCCCGGCATCCCGCCCCCCAGCATGCCGCTGAGCATGCCCAGGTCACGGCCCGCGCCCAGGGTCAGTACGGCGTTGGGAATGAAGGCCAGCAGAAAAATAACCAGCGTGAACTGAAAGCGCAGGGTGTTCAGACGCAGAGCATTCAGACGCAGCGCACTGAACCGTTCCGGCTTTCTCCCACCTCCGCGCTCTGTCTGCTGACTCATCTTGGGGCGAGTGTAAATGCCCGCGTCTGACAGAACTCATACGATCTTCAGGCGGGGCACAGGCCTGAGACCGGAGGGCGGCTTCGGGCAGACGGGGCCGCGCCCAGACGCGCAGGAACGGCTTCCGGGGGCGCGGCTCTGGCCTTCATCTGATGGACCTGAGCCGCAGCGACGGTTACCATCTCTTTAGCTGATGTGAGGGTCTGCCCCGCTTCAGCGCACGACACTGGGAGGCGAATCAACCCAGCTGTTCTGTCCGCCGACCATCCGGGTCCGGCGGACCGGGGCAGCACCGACTGGAGGCACAGATGTCCACTGGAGGAAAGCATGTTCTTTGAAAACAACGATCTGCACAAGAAGATGGCGGGCGCGCAGGACCTCGACGGCGACGGCGTGATCAGCCCGCAGGAGGCTGCCGCCTACATCCAGCAGTACATCCAGAGTGCGCCGCCCGAAGACCGCGCCAAACTGATGCAGGAATATTTTGGTCAGCTGCCCGCAGAGCAGAAAAGCGCCCTGGGCACGGCCCTGGTGCAGAGTCCGGCCACCCCGGTCAGCAGCGTGCGGCCCGGAGACGATCACGACCTGATCGACGCCTACACCAAAAGCGCCCAGGCCCCGGCCCAGAACGGCCAGAGTCCGCTGGAGGCCGCCTTCGGACAGGGTGGCATGCTCAGCAGCCCCCTGGTCAAGGCCGGGCTGGTGGGGCTGGCGGGCATGATCGGCAGCCGACTGCTGCGCCGCTGATGTTCTGGACGGGCCGACGCTCTGGATGGGCCGACGCTCCGGCTGCCATCCGCTCCTGGCCCGCATTCCGGCCTGAGCGCATTTCTGGTGTGGGCGTGGCGCTACACTGTGCCGCGTGCCCCAGGAAGACCTGATTGACCTGCTGACCCGTATCGCCCAGACGCCCGCGCCCACCTTTCAGGAAGGGGCGCGGGCATCGTTGCTCTCTGAACTGTGGTCGGCAGCCGGGCACCGGGTCAGTATCGACGATGCCGGAAACGTGATGGCGAGACTCGGGCCTGAACGGGGCCGCGCCCTGACGCTGGCAGCACACCTGGACACGGTATTCTCGGCGCAGACCAACGTCACGGTCAGGCGTCACGGCGCGCGTCTGGTCGGCCCCGGCGTGGGCGACAACAGCGCCAGTCTGGCGGTGGTCACCGCCTTCCTGCGCGGCCTGGACGTCAGCAGCCTGAAGCGCCCGCTGTGGGTGGTCGCCAATGTCGGCGAGGAGGGCCTGGGCGACCTGAAGGGGGCCAAGCACCTGCTCCAGGCCCACGCGCAGCACATGGCCGCCTTCGTGGCCGTGGACGGTTACCTGGGCGTGGCGGTCACGCGGGCGGTGGGGGTGCGGCGCTACCGGGTCAGCTTCAGCGGCCCTGGCGGGCACTCCTGGGGAGACCAGGCCCCCAGCACCCTGCACGCCCTGGGGCTGGCGATCACGGCGCTCTACAGCCTGCCGCTGCCACTCAGTCCGCGCACCACCATGAATGTCGGGCTGGCCGCAGGCGGAACCAGCGTCAACAGCATCGCCGGAAGCAGCGAACTGCTGCTGGACCTGCGCTCACTCGACGCTTCTCACCTGAGCAGCCTCGACGCCCGCGCCCGCCACGCCATCGAAGGCGCGGCCCGGCAGGTCGGCGTGAGCGTCAGCCTGACGCTGGCCGGAGACCGCCCCGGCGGCGACCTGAACTCTGACCAACTGCTGGGACTGGCCCGGGGCGCCGCGCAGGGTTCAGGCATCGACCTCAGGAGCGCGGCCAGCAGTACCGACGCCAACGCCGCCGTGCCCCACGGCCTGCCCGCCATTGCGCTGGGGGTCTACCGGGGCGGCCACGCCCACCGGGAAGACGAGTGGGTGCAGCTCGACAGTCTGGACATCGGGCTGGGAGTACTGCGGCGCTTCGTGGACGCCTACCAGCGCTCACCGCTGAACTGACGCGCCCTGCATTGATGGACTGCTGAGCTGATCGGCAGGCGTGGCTGATCGCTCGCGCATCGTCACAGATTCTGATTCGACTCCGGACATTCCGCTTCCTGATCAGAATGGCCGTCGTCTCGAATGGAGGCGGCTGACCACGCCTATCCACCTGGCCTGAGTGAACCTGGAACCGACCTG
>JANXWI010000520.1 GCA_025351205.1 Deinococcus sp. | reverse complement strand
CGTTTTACCCGCGCGGCCCACATCGGCATCGACGACGACGGCCAGTACGTGTACCGCAAGGCCATTCTGAGCAGCCAGAACCTGGACCGGGGCGAGATCACGGTGCGTTTCGACAAGCGCTACGCCGTGCTGAGCAGCGAGGTCGAGGGCGGCGAATACATCCCGTTCAGCGATTGGGACGCGGAATAATCCTGTCAGCCTGACTCTACCAGCCCCGCCGCGTTCTCAGCCCCGTCACCTGCGCCGTGTGGTGCTGTCCGTGCCAGACGTAGCTGGCGAGCATGCCATCGAGCGTATACACGCGCCCGTACTCCGGGTGAACGAAGGTGCGCGCCCAGTCCTCCGGTGACAGCGCCGAGAGCAGCCGCACCCAGCGCCCGTGCAGGGCGGTCAGCAGGTCCAGGCTGAGGGCGATGTCACCGCCCATGTCGGGCAGCGCGGCCCAGGCGTCCTGGTCGTAGGGCCGGATGGTCGGGGCGTCCTCGCTCAGGGCCAGCCGGGTGCGGACGTAGGCGTTCAGATGGCTGTCGGGAACGTGGTGCGCCACCTGCCTTATGGTCCATACGGTCGGGGGCGGCCCCTCCCTTGAGAGTGCGTCATCACCGCGTCCCTGTTCTGACTGAGTCCAGCCACCCTCCCGGTAAGGCGTGTCCAGCTGCCCGGCGCTCAGGCCCGCGAAGGCTGCCCGGAACTGTTCAGGCAGCTGTTCCAGGGCCTCCAGACCCTCCTGCCTTTGCCCCGGCGTGAGCGTGCTGAGCTGCGGCTGCGGGCCGATGGGAAAACGGGGATCGGTCATGCCAAGAGTTTACGATCTTTTTCGGAGAGAACGTGCCAGATGATGTCACGCAGAATAAATATGGCGTTGGTCATGCTGAAAATCGTCAGACTTAGAAAGCCCTTGAGTTCTGTTTCATCCATTTTTAAAGCCGGAGAAATCAATTCTACTATTTTCTCGTTCCGATGGTATACGTCTGCATTAAGATAATTCATCAGAAATTCCCTGCTACTGATATTACCAAAACCACTTACTGTCACCCCCTCATCTTTTGAGTAACCTTCAAATCCACGGGTCTGATGCTTGACGGCGTTTGCAAAATTACTACCGACAATTGACCCCAATTTTTCTCTAATTATCCGATTAACTTGACTTCTAATGTTATTAAAATTACTTGCTTCTTTTTTAAGAATGAATGGCCGCATTCTCATCAAAACGGACTCCATCTGTTCCCAGTCGCGGAAATGCGTTTCCGTTTTTTCGGCCTCACCGCCCCATTTGATCGTTACCCCAGCGTGCATTCCCTCTTTAACCCAGGAGGCCTCCTTCAATCTCTCGACCTCTTTGAAAAAGTTCTTGACTCTCTCTGCCAATTCTGGTGAAAGCTCAATTCCTGAAGCCAATCTGATGTGATCTGCATCATAATCATAATTCATCAAAGCTCCTTCCTGGTCCAGCGGTCTTTATCGCGCGTCTCGACCTTGTGCATCATGCGCTCGAAGCCGCGCTCCAGGTTCAGGCCGCGCTCGTTCGCCATGCACACCATGACAAAGAGCAGGTCGGCCAGTTCCAGTTCCAGGTCGCCCACCTCCTCGCCCGGTTTAGGGGTCTTGCCGTTCTGGTGGGCGATCACCCGCGCCACCTCACCGACCTCCTCGGTCAGCCGCGCCAGCATCAGCAGCGGCGGAAAGTACCCCTCCTCGAACTGGGAGATGTAGCGGTCTACCCGTTCGCTCACCTGCTCGAAGGTCATGGACATGTCTCAGGGTAGCCTGTGGCGTGTGGCCTGTAGCGTGTGGGAAGGGCCGAGTACAGATTGATCTCGGATTCCTGGCCGTTCCTACAAGCCACGGGCCACACGCCCTATACACTGGAGCCATGACTCCAGCCCCCCCGCTTCCAGACATGCTCGGCACCTCCGGCGCGCCCGACGCCACTTTGCGGGCCGTGCTGACCCGCTTCCAGGGGTCGGATCTGACCGGGGCGCGGCTGATTCTGCTCACCGACAGCCAGGGGCAGCGCAGCCGCGCCCGCTACGCCGCCCTGGTCGAGCTGGGCGGCGAGGTGATCGCCCTGATCTCCCCGGCCTTCGGCCCGCACTACGGCGCGGCGGGCACGGCGGCCCTGAGCGGGCTGGTTCAGTGGGCGCAGTCGCAGGACATTGTGCTGCGCGAAACGGTGGTGGGCGGCCCGCAGCTGAACAACCTGTCGGGCGAACCTGAACACTCGGAGCTGGCCCAGCTAATCGCGTCGAGCAGCCCCGCCGACGGCGGAATCTACCTGACGCAGAAAAACGTGTCGGCGGGATTGTAGAGGCGTGTGGGTTGTAGTGTGTGGGCAAGGCCAGACCACGCAGGTTGATCTCGGACGCCTGGCCTTTCCTACAAGCCACGGGCCACAAGCCACGCGCCCTGACTACAGCGTGAAATCGTCGCCCAGATAATGGTTGCGGGCGTCCTCGTCCTGGGCAAACTCCTGCGGCGTGCCCTGGAACTTCACCTCGCCGTCGTACATCAGGTACACCCGGTCTGTCAGGGCGATGGTCTCGCGCACGTTGTGGTCGGTGATGAACACGCCGATGCCGCGCCGCTCCCGCAGTTCCAGAATCAGGCGCTGAATCTCGCGGATGCTCTTGGGGTCCACGCCGGTAAACGGCTCGTCGAGCAGCAGAAAATCGGGGTCAGTGGTCAGGGCGCGGGCCAGCTCCAGCCGCCGCCGCTCGCCGCCCGAGAGCTGGTAGGCGAAGCTGCCCGCGAGCGGCGTCAGCGAGAACTCGGCCAGCAGCGCGTCGGCGCGGGCCTCCTGCTCGGCCCTGGTCAGCTTCTGAAACTCCAGAATCGCCAGCAGGTTGTCGCGGGCCGTCATCTTGCGGAACGCACTCGGCTCCTGCGGCAGATACCCCACGCCGCGCCGCGCCCGCTCGTGCATGGGCAGCCGCGTGATGTCTTCGCCGCGCAGCAGAATCTGACCGCCGCCGGGCCGGATAAAGCCCACCATCATGTAGAAGGTGGTGGTCTTGCCCGCGCCGTTGGGGCCAAAGAGAGCCACGATCTCGCCGCGCGCCACCCGCAGATCGACGCCCCGCACCACCGCCCGCTTGCCATACGTTTTGGACAGCCCGCGCGACAGCAGTTCCGGCGTGTTCTGGGCGGGCGTGGGCTGGGGCAGGTCTGAAATGGGCTGAGTTGACATGGGCTGGGCGGGGGCGCTCACGGCGAGATGATAGCAGGGGCGGGTGAGAGGCCGCAGGCGGGGTGCCGGGGTATCCGTCCCTTCAGAGCGCCTCCCAGATGATCAGTCCTATAAAGTACAACGTGTACAGCAGGAAGGGAGCGCCGCTCAGGCAGCCCAGCCACAGCAGCCACGGGCGACGGGTGCGGATGTGCGCCAGCAGAAGCAGCGGAGAGGCCGCGCCCAGCAGCCAGACGACTGGAATGAGGTAATCACTGAAGACCATGTGGGAAGCGTAGCTCTAGCGCGGAGGCGTCAGCCACTGCTTCTGCTCGCTGAGCACCGCCCCGTTACGCTCGAAAATGCGGCGCATGGCGAGGTTGTTGAAGTCGGTGGTTCCGCCGTGCCTGCTGTGCGTCTGGGCGGCCACGGCCAGCAGATGCGCGTGCAGCGCCCGCCCCAGGCCCATACCCCGGCGTTCGGGCCGCACCCCCAGCATGTGAATGCCCGTTCCGCTAGGGTGTGGAGTCAGGATGGCCGCGCCCAGTGCCTGTTCGCCCTCCATCAGCACGAACAGGCGTTTGCCCTGGTCGCTCAGGTCGTCTCCAACGGCCACCGCCGGGTCGGTCTCTCCGGTGTCACCGATGGTTCCCACTGCGCTCAGGGCCGCGTACAGCCCCAGCAGATCGGGGGCCAGCAGTTCGGAAACCGGGCGCTCCTGCACGCGCGGGTCGAGGGGCCAGATTCTTCCGGCCAGCTCGGTGGTCGCCATGACCGCGTGGGTGTCCAGTACCCAGCCCGCCGCTTCCCAGGGGGCCGAGGCAATGGGGGCCATGTCCTCGGTCACGATGATCCGCTTCCCGCTGGCCGTGGCTGCCAGCTGCCGCGCCAGTGCTTCCAGCCCCGGTAGGGGCAGATCGGCCCACACACGCGGAAAGATGATCCGGCCCGGCCCGTTGACCCAGGTGGCCTCCAGACCGCGCCCGGAGTGCATCTGGCAGAGCTGCTCACAGGTCAGTCTGCCATCTGCCAGACGCTCCCGCAGAACCCCCCGGTCCTGGTGCTGAACAAAATCGGCGTAGGCGTCCAGGGTGTCCGGCCTGACGTGATCGAAGATGTAGGTGGTCAAGCGTTCAGCGTAGCGCGGACTGTGCAGAGGCGGGGGGAGATCTGCCGGAACAGTTTATTTCGGCCGCAACAGCCCGGCAGAGGTATGCACAAAGCCGCAGCCCCGGTAAAAGCCCTCCAGGTGCGGTTCGTAATCCACGTGCAGCCAGCCAGCGCCCAGCCGCGCCACCTCTGTTGCGGCCTGCCTAACCAGCGCCGTTCCGGTGCCCCGCCGCCCGTACTCCGGATGCACCGCCGTGTCGAGCAGGAAGGCATGGATTCCTCCGTCCCAGGCGACGTTCACGGAGCCGACCAGCCGCCCCTCAGCGTGCGCCGTGACCCAGCACAGGCTGCGGCTCAAGACCCGTTCCCACTGTCCGGCGTCTGCGTCTTCCGGCGTGTATCCGAAGGCGGCGGCATGCAGGGCGGCCAGTTCCGCGAAATCGGGCGCGACGCTGACCCGGTACTCCACGCTCAGCCCCCGATCACGCCCATCTCGCGGCCCACTGTCTCGTAGGCGCTGAGTGCTTGTTCCAGGTCTTCACGGGTATGTTCGGCGGTCACAATGTTGCGGATGCGGGCCAGCCCCCTGGGCACGGTAGGAAAGCCCAGTCCCACGGCGAAGATGCCCAGGTCCAGCAGCCTGCGGCTGGCCTCGAAGGCAGTTTCGGCTTCACCGAAGATGACCGGCGTGATGGGCGTTTGAGAACCGAAGGTGTCGAAGCCCAGCCGCCCCAGCTCGGCCTTGAAGAAGCGCGTGTTGGCCCACAGCCGCTCCATGAAGCTGGGGTCACTCTGCACCAGCTCGATGGCCGCACTCAGCGCCCCGACCACGGCGGGCGGATGTCCGGTGGAAAACAGGAAGGGGCGGGCACGGTTGATCAGCAGGTCGCGCAGTTCGGCAGGCCCCGCCGCGTAGCCGCCCACCACGCCCCAGGCCTTGCTGAGCGTGCCGATCTGAAGCACGTCGTCTGCGTCCTGTAGCCCGAAGTGGTGGACCGTGCCGCGCCCCTGCTCCCCCAGCACGCCGCTGCCGTGCGCGTCGTCCACGTAGGTCACGGCCCCGTACTCGCGCGCGACGGCCACCAGTTCGTCCAGCGGGGCGATGTCGCCGTCCATGCTGAACACCCCGTCGGTGACCACCATGATCAGGCCCCCGCAGGGATTCTCACGCAGCACCCGGCGCAGGTCCTGCATGTCCTTGTGCCTGAAGACCTTCTTGGTGGCCTTGGCCAGCCGCAGCCCGTCGATGATGCTGGCGTGGTTCAGCTCGTCGCTGACCACCAGGTCGCCCTCCTGAAGCAGCGTGCCCAGGACGCCCTGGTTGGTGGTGAAGCCGCTCTGGAGCACCAGCGCGCTGCCCGTGTGCTTGAAGGCGGCCAGCTGCGTTTCCAGGTCCTCGTGGATGCTCAGCGTCCCGGCGATGGTGCGCACCGCCCCGGCCCCGGCCCCCCACTGCCGCACGTACTGGATGGCCCGCTCCTTGACAAACGGGTGGTCGGCGAAGCCAAGGTAGTTGTTGCTCGCCAGGTTGATCACGTCCTGGCCCAGAATCCGGGTGCGGGCGCGCTGCGGGGCCTCCAGCACGCGCGGGGTGATGTACAGGCCGGCGGCGTGCAGCTTGCCGAGTTCCGTGGAGATCCGCCCCTTCAGGGTGGCGGGCCTGTTCAGCAGTGGACTGGGCAGGGTGGTGGTCATGGCGTCATGGTAGACCCAGAGCCGGGGCGCTGCCAGAGCCGCTGTGCCCGGCAGCGGGCGCGACTCCGTGGCCATGAGATAAATGTGTAAGTCTGCCTTTCCTATACTCCGGGGAATCTGATGCCTACTCCCGTGTACACCCTGGTAATCAATGCCCTGAGCGGCTCGGTCAGCGAGCGTGCCGCCGACACCATGCTCAAAGCCGCCCTCAGAGACGCCCACGCCTCACCCGAAAACGTGACCGCCCAGGAAATGCAGGCGGTGCTGTCGGGGCCGCTGCTGCGCCGACTGGCCGGGGTGCTGCCGCAGGCCCAGGCCAGCCGCGACCTGCTGAGCCTCTCGCGCCGCATCGCCGAGCAGCATCCGCGCGCCCTGACGCTGTTTCTCGACCCCGAAGGCCCGCTGCACTGGGACAGCCTGGGCGACGGGGGCGCAGGCGATGACCAGGACGGTACCGGCCCAAGCAATGACGGGCCGGGCAGCGACCCACCGACTCTGCGGGCCGACGACTTCGAATACGACGACCCCGACTTCAGCGCCTTCGAGGGCGAACAGCGGCACTACAACCTGAGCACCCTGGAAGGCCAGGAGGCGCTGCTCAGCGACCTCGCCCGCCAGCCGGGGGTGCAGGGCGTGGTGATCTGTACCCGGGGCGGTCAGGTGCTGCGCTCACGGGCCAACAAGGGCGAAAAGGCGCTGAGCAGCATCGTGGCGGCCACCGTGCTGCTGTTCCGGCAGCGTTCGCTGAAAATCCTGTGTGCCGACCTGGGTCAGGTCAAGGTCTGCATGCGTCCGCTGGGCGAGTACTGCGTGGCGGTGCTGGCCGGAGAACAGGTCAATATCGGGCGGGTCATCACCGAACTACAGCAGCTGCGGGAGGCCGTATGAACCGTTCAGAACACGTCGCGGGTGCGGTCCGGGCGGAAAGCGCCCCCGGATTGACCAGCCAGAGCCTGACCGGGCGAACTGTAACCAGAAAGAATGCAGCGGCGCGACTGCTGCTTTCGCTGGGCCTGCTGGGCGGCGCGGCCCTGAGCCAGTGGGGCGCGGCACAGACCGACCAGTCAGGCCAGACCACGCTCGATCTCGGCGCCTACCGCAGCATGGCCTCCGCGCTCGACAGGGCGGTATTGGATCGCCCGGCCAGCGGCGCCAGCAGCCTGAGTGACCTGGACCGCGCCACCGCCGCCTACGCCACGCTCAGGCCCGGCGTGAAGAGCAGCCTGCTCACCGGCGGCATGGAGCGCTCGATGCAGTCGGCCCGCGCCGCCCTGAGCCGCGCCCCCGCCGACCTGGAAGCGCAGGTGGAGCAGGCCCGCTCGCTGATGCGCAAGGCCCTCTACGACCAGACCCTCGGCCAGCTGAGCAGCGGCGCGGCGGTCTCGCCCGCCCTGAGCGCCCAGGCGGGGCTGCTCGCCGGAGAGTTTGGCCTCCAGGGAGAGGGCCGCAGCCGCTTCCTGACGGCGGTGTCGGCCCGGGACGCTGGCAGCGCGGCGCGGCTTCTGCGCAGCACGGCGGCCCGCAGGGTACAGGCCAGCCTGGCCGGGGCCAGCGTGCCAGCAGGCGGTTCGGCCCAGAACACCACCCAGCGCACCGCCAGCTACCTGGCCCTGGCGCGGGCCACCGGCTGGTTCACGGTGGTGCAGGACGCCCCCGACACCGGCGGCCTGAAGCTGCCGCAGTTCAGCCTGGCCCTGACCCAGCTGACCGGCAACCAGCTGACCGGCAACAATGCAGCCGCCCTGGCCACCACCCTGACTGCCCTGAAGAGCGGCGCGGCAGGCTTCGTGAGCGCCACCACGAAAGCGGTCCAGACGGGTCAGTCGCTTCCAGCGAGCCAGGAGAATCAGACCCAGGGCGTTCAGAAGCCCGCAACCCCGAAGCCCGCCGCGCCGACGCCTGACACCCGGCCCAGCACTGGCACCCGGCCCAGCACCGCCGCGCCCAGACCTGCCCAGCCCGCCGCCCTGAGCGCCCCCCAGCAGCAGCAGGCCGGCCTGAACGCCACCTACGCTGCTCTGGCGCGCGCCCAGGCTGCCGCCGGACACGCCGACCTGACCGGGGCGCGCGCCCAGCTGGAAAGAGCGGCCCTGGCCCTGACGGGCGCTGGCCTGAGCAATACCGCCGGATATGACACGCTCACGGCTGACCTGACCTCCCTGGCGACCCGCAGCGGCCTGCGTGCAGCCGACGTACAGGCCGTGAGCGCCGGTCTGATCAATCTGGAGAACCTCGCCCAGGCCCGTCCCACCAGCGCCCTCGACGCACTGAGCGGCGCGGCGGCAAGGATCGGCACGCCCACCCTACCGCTGCTGTTTCTGATCGTGGGGCTGCTGGCCCTGTATCCGCTGTACCTGCTCAACCTGGCCTTCGGCGGGCGCAACAACTCCTGGAAGGCCATTGCGGCCAGCCTGCTGCTGCTGTTCGTGCCGGTGCTGCTCGAAGGTCTGGGCGGCACCTTCGCCTACCTGGGCGACCTGCTGGGCGTGCCCTTCCTGAGATCGCTGGGCAACCTGAGCCTGCATCAGGGGGCCTGGGGCACGCCCGTCTGGCTGCTGCTGGCCGCCGGGGCGGTGGGGCTGGCGAGCTACGGCTTCCGTGGGCTGTGCCGCCAGTTCGGTCTGCTGGGCAGCTCCAGAAGCAGCGCCGCGCCCGCCCGCGTGGCCGAGCCGTCTCAGCCCGCCCTCGACTGGGACGAGGACCTGTGACGGGGCAGGGCGCGGTGATGAAGCGGGGCACGGTCATACCAGCCGTTTCCGAAGCCCCTCCTTCCGAAGCTCAGCACTGCACATGTCAGGGACATAAAGGCCGGGAGCCTGGATTTCAGGTGCGCACAGGCCGAAACGGAGGTCTGAAATGATGCTGCACCGGAGCACCATGAAGATGCTCAGCGACCTGATCTCGCCCAAGGCCCTGGAACGCATCCTGTCCGACGCCGCGCGCGACCGCCACACCACGCTCTCGGCGCTGGACGCCGCGACCTTGCAGGACATTCTCAAGCGCGACATCTACCGCAGGCTTCAGCTCAGCGTTCCGGCGGCCCTGGCCAAGCGCCGGGTACAGGAAGTCATCGACAGCCTGGCCGAGAACCAGAGCCAGCAGACGCTGTCGAGCCACAGCACCCAGGTCGTGACCCTTGAGGAGCAGGCCCGGCAGTTTGCGCTGTACTTCGACTGGCCCGAGACCCAGCGGCTGCGGGCGGTGCTGAGCGTGGCCCGCCAGACCACCGCCGAGGGCAAGGACGCCGAGGCCCTGCTGCAAGAGGGCGCTGAACTGATCGACGGCCTGGGGCGCAAGCTCTCCGAGGGACTGGTGACCCAGGGGCACGACCTCTCCGAACTCAAGGCCAGCAGCCTGCGGCTGGGCGGCGTGGGCGGCCCCAAGGTCAGGCGCCTGGAGGCTTTGATCAAGCAGATCAGCGAGGCCCAGGACACCCGGACCCTGCTGCCCGCCGAGGTGGAACGCGCCCTGGCCCTGACGCTGACCCTGCGCAAGCAGATCGAGTCGTCGGTGGTGCAGCAGCTCGGCCCGGCGCAACAGCGCGAGATGGCCATGAGCCTGATTTCTCAGGACCAGGGCGAGACCAGACCGTTTGATCTGGCCTCGCTGCCGCCCGAGGCTCAGGCCCGTGTACAGACGCTGGAGCGTGAACACGAGGCCCGCCTTCTGAGCGAACTGGCCCGCGAGTACGCGGCGCTGCTGCGTCACGACGCGCCGCTGGAACAAGGGGTGCAGGCGCTGCGGGAACGCTCGGTGGCCGGAGAGGTGCTGGGTGAGGCGGCCCTGGACGGGCTGCGGGAGCGCCTGGCCCTGGCGCGCGCCCAGGTGGCCGGAGCGCAGCAGGATCAGCTGTCAGAATTCGCCACCCGGCTCGCGGCGCTGCAAGTCCGGAGCGGCGGCGAGAGCGCCACGGAAAACGAGAGCACCGACGAGGCTATGCAGCTGGCCCAGCAGGGACTGTCGGTGGCCCAGGGCACCTTGCAGGCCGGTGGACTGGCGGGCGACGAGGTGTTGCAGCTCAGTGAGCTGATCAGCACCCTGGAAAACAGCGACTCGCTGGCCCGGGAACGCCTGATCGCCCTCCAGCGCGAGAGTTTCGAACTGGAGCGCCGGGCGCGCGAGGTGCCGGGCGCGCTGCAAGACCTGGCAGGGCTGATCGAGGCCGCCAGGGCCGAACTGGCGGGCGGGCAGATGACCGATCTCGAACCGCTCTGGGGCATTCTGGAACGGCGCATGGGCGAGGCCGCCCAGCAGCGCGAGGACATGGACACCCGCGCCGCGCGGGTCATGCAGGACTACGACCGCTACCGCCACCTGGCCGGAGAGACCATTCAAAGACTGGGGCGACTGGCCGACGTGCTGCGTGCCCAGCAGCGCCTGGGCGTACTGTCGAGCGACGCGCGCGGGCGCTACCTGCACACCCTGGAAAACGCCGAGGCCCTGCTGAGCGAGGCCCAGGCCGAGTTCGAGGCCGCCCGCGAGGTAACCGCCGCCTTCGGGGCAGACGCGCTCTCCGACCTGCTGGGCGTCTTTGACTCGGACGCCTTTGACCAGAGAGACGTGGCTGCTGACCTGCTCAGCACTGCGAGCTTCGCGCCCCCACCGGGAACCTTCTCGCCGGGCAGTGGCGGAGGTCCGGCACCCCAGGCCGCTGCCCAGCACGCGAAAACTTCCGGCGTGGCCAACAGCCCGGCCCCCAGCGACGATCCCTTCGGCCTGGGCAGCCTGCTGGGCGCGGCCCCCACGCGCCCGCCGCAGACTGACCACCCCCCAGCCGCCCAGCCATTTTCAGTGGCCGGGTTGGACCTGGACTTCGCGGGGCCACCGACCCACGCGCCGCCCGGGGCACACGCCGCAGCGCTGACCCGCACCTGGCTGGTGGAACACGGTCAGGTGGTCGAGGGTGACCTGTCGCCCGCCGGAAGCTGGCGCACCGAGACCGACTGCGAGGCCGACGTGCTGCGGCTGGCCTGGCTGGCCGATCAGGCCGCCGAACTGCGCCCCACCCGCCTGAGCGTGGACATGGCCGGGCAGTGCTGGATGGCCCTGCCCCAGCCGGGTATGGGCGTCCTGGTGGTGTGCGGCCCCGACCAGATGGCCGCCGACAGGGCCGCCGGAAGCTGGCGCGCCCGCGTGTCCTGAGCGTCATACCGGATCCAGCTCCCTTTCAGAACACCCCGTAATACTGATTCCGGATGAACAGCACCCCACTGTTCATTCCGACTGACAGGAGAAGGAAAAAGATACGGGTTCCAGAAAGGAGTGAGGTTTTTGGTGGGGTTCCAAAAACATAACGGATTGGCCGGAACCCGTATAATACGAATTCCGGATGATCAGTTACACATTGTGACTCTGCCCACGTCGGTAGCAGCGGATTGCGGATGGTCTGAAAATGAGAAAGCTCTCACCATTGATAACTATTTAACCGGAATCCGTATAACCCCACCGTCTGTTCATCCACCGGCCAGGACGATTGAACGGACTTGCTTTCTTGGGCCGGGTTGATACGGACTGCCGTCCAATCCATACCTTTCCGTTTTCCCTCCAGCCAGGATTGATCCCGTGAACAGAATCATTTGGAAGTCCGTGCCTGTCTGGCGCCACGCTTCATCCTGAAACCGCAGTTCGCTGGACCGGGGAAGCCTCCCGTCAAGGCGCCGACGAGTACACGATTTTTTTGAAGGACAGCTGTGCCTGCTTCATCAGACTGGCAGCCTCGCGACGGTGGTGCCGGGGAAGCCGAACGTGAAGATGTAATGGATGGGGGTTACCATGAGGTATGACCCTGAATCCAGCAGCGAGGTCGATTCGTGCAGATCGGTGAGAAGCGGAAGCTGGCAGAGATTCAATCCGGAAACGTCCACGAAGTGGTGGTGCGGTACGCTCTGAACGGGCTTGACCTGAGTGTGTTCGGCCTGGACGATGACAGGCAGTTGCGTGATGACCGCTTCTTCGTGTTTTTCAACCAACTGAGCAGTCCCGCCGACGCGGTGCAGTTGACGCTGACTCCGGGCGAGGCCCGCTTCCGACTGGACCTGGACCGGTTGCCAGCAGAGATCTCGCGGCTGATCTTCACGGCCACCCATGACGATCAGCCGGTGGCAGCGGCAACAGCCCTGACCTGGACCCTGGCGGGCGAGCAGTTCGACCCCCGGGCCGGGCTGCGGCAGGAGCGCGCCGTGATGATCGCCGAGCTGTACCGCCTAAAGGGCGAGTGGCGGGTCAACGCGGTAGGTCAGGGCTTCGATGGTGGCCTGAAAGCCCTGCTGGAGTATTTTGGCGGGGAAGCTGAAGAGGAGACGCCAGCCACAGCCGCAGTCCCTTCTCCAAGCCCGGTGGCGCCCATTGCCCCCGAGCCTGCGCCCGTCAGCCTGACCCTGCCGCAGACTGCGCCAACCGGACCCGTCAGCCTGAAGAAAGCCCAGTCGGTCGATCTGAACAAGGCGGCTGGAACGGTGCTGAGCCGGGTCACTCTGGGACTGGGCTGGGATCCGGCTCAGCGCGGCGCGTCTATTGATCTGGATGCAGGCTGTCTGGTGTTTGACGACCGCAAGAAACACATCGATAGCGTGTGGTTCGTGCATCTGAGCGGCATGTATGGCCATGTGGTGCACTCGGGCGACAACCTGACCGGTGAGGGTGGTGGAGACGATGAGCAGATTCGTGTAAATCTGGCGGCGCTTCCGCCTCAGGCACACTGGCTGGTGTTGTGCATCAACAGTTTCAGTGGGCAGAATTTTTCGACCGTGCAGAACGCCTTTTGCCGACTGGTAGACGACGTGACGGGGAAAGAAATCGCCCGCTATGACCTGGGATCAGCTGGGAAAGCCACGGCGATGCTGATGGTCAAGCTGGAACGCGCGGGCGGCGGTTGGGTCATGACGGCGCTGGGTGAGCCTGCAAAGGGCATGACGGTCAGGGCGATGGTCAGGCCGGCACTGGCGCTGCTCTGAGAAGAGGGCGTTGCCACGTATTGGAGGGAGGTCGATACTGGATTTACGGCGACGTGGGTCGGAGAGTGGTGATAGAAGTGCTTTAGCAAACTTGAATCGGCCTCTGAGCAGTATGAGTGGGCAGTAGTATTATATGGTCTACCGTTTAGTTCAGTACAGAAGCTTAACAGTATGGTTTTGCCAACTTCTCTTCCAAAAACGTTTGCTTCTGGTCTCGTTAGCCTCATCGATATTTTTTGCACCACTCATCTATCAAAATGTGTGTCAATCATTCTATTTTACTAAGCCCTAAATCAAAAATGCATCATGCCAAAAATCCGCTGCAAGAACGCCCGCGCCGGACATGCTCCGAACGCGGGCGCTGCTGCTGCCAGTCCCCTGCTTGTTGAAACCAGTTTCCTGCTTTGTTGAAACCAATCTCTACTTTTTGCCGCCCAGCATACCCATCACGTCGTTCAGCGGGTTGCCGTCGCCGTCCCGGTCAAGGCCGCTGGTCAGGCTTCCCAGCAGGCCGCCCCCGGTGTCTGTCTGGGGATGGCCTGACTGAGACATGCCTGATGCCTGATTCTGGTTACCGCCTCCGAGCAGCCCACCCAGCATGCCGCCCAGTCCACCCGGTCCGGCGCTCCCTCCAGCCCCGCCCAGCAACCCGCCGAGCATACCCGCCAGCCCGCCGGAACCGCCCAGACCAGATCCGCCCAGACTGCCCATGCCGCCCTGACTCTGACCGCGTCCCAGTGCGCCCAGCACCAGCGGGGCCACCATGCTCAGCACCTGCATCGCCATCTGCGGGTCGATGCCCGCGTGCTGGGCCACGGCGTTGGCCGCCTCGGGCGCCTGTCCACCGAACGCGTGACCCAGAATGGCCGAGCCGTCCTGGGCGCTGGGCAGCTGGCCCTGAGCAAAGTTGTCCAGGCTGCTGCCGTCGTGCTGGGCCAGGGCGCTGCTCAGGGCCGCCTCGCCTTCTGGGGTCTGCGCGTTCTGGTGCAGCGCGTTCAGAATCAGGGGCACGCTGGCCTGCATCGCGGCCTGGGTCTGTTCGGGGGTCGCGCCCACCTGCGAGGCGACGGTGCTGGCCTGGGCGGGCAACAGGCCGCCGAGCATCTCGAGTACGTTCATGGAAAACCTCCGGCGTGCGCTGGGAGCAGCTGGACCTCTGCCCCCGGACGGAGCAGACAGGCGGCGCTCATCTGTACGTTCTCAGGATAGGGCATGAGCCGGGCAGAAGGCTGGCCTCCTCACATGCGTGTGGTTACCCTTGCCACATAGCGATCTGCCAGGCAGCCAGCCGCTGACCTGGGCGTACAGCTCTATTCTGTACAGCCCCTTTCTGTACGGCTCCTCCCTGTGCAGCTTCACTTTGGGGGCCTGCCGGGCCTACTTCCTGGGCGGCTGGGCCGGGCGCACCTCGATGCGGCTGGGCAGGGTGCGTGGGTTCATCTCCAGCAGGTCGAGCACAATCTGGGCCAGGTCCTCGGACTGGATCTTCCAGGCGTCCGCCTCGCTGGGGGTGTGGCCGCCGAAGTGGGTCGCCACGCTGCCCGGCATGATCTGCGACACCTTGATGCCCAGCGGGCGCAGGTCGAGCATGATCGCCTCGGAAAAGCCGTTCATGCCGAACTTGCTGGCGTTGTAGGCGCTGCCGCCCGCGAACGGATTCTTGCCCGCCAGGCTGCTGAGCAAGATCACGTAGCCCTGGCTGCGGGACAGCGCCGGAATGGCCGCCTTGACCGTGTAAAACGCGCCGGTCAGGTTGGTGTCGATCACCTCGCTCCACTGTTCCACTCCCATGTCCTGCACCGGGGCAAAATTGCCCATGCCCGCGTTCACGAACAGCACGTCCAGGCCACCGAACGCCTGTACATGGGCGTCCACAGCGGCCTGCACCGCCGCGAAATCGCGCACGTCGCACACTTCGCCCCTGATCTGCTGAGTTTTGGCACCTTCGCCCAGCGCCGTGGCCGCCGCCTGAATCTCGTCACTCTTGCGGCTGGTGACGGTCACCTGATAACCGGCCTTCAGCAGCGCCTCGGCGGTGGCGTACCCGATGCCCTTGCTGCCGCCCGTGATGAAGGCACTCTTGCCCGTGGATACATTGGTCATGGCTGCAAGGTAACACGGCCCCGCTCCCCGTAAGGCGCGTCTGAAGACAAGGCAAAGACAGACTTCAGGCGAGGCGGCCTGACCCCGGCGGACATGTCGGACTACTTGGAATGCCCGGCCTGCTTCTCCCTCACCCCCTCCGCAAGCGGCTGTACCCGTCGCCTGCAAGGGACAAGGGGAAAAGAATCTTGGATGGATCAGTTGACGGTGTGTGAAAGTGGCCCGTTCAGGGCAGCTTCTTCACCAGCTGGTCGAAGAGGTAGTTGGCCGCGTCCGACTGGTGGCTGTAAACCTCCAGCACGCCGAAGTTGTCTCTGATCACGGCCTGGCCCGCGCTCTGGCTCAGTTCCACGCGCGCCTGAAAATGGTTCCAGGGCAGCAGCGAGGCAGGCACGACCAGCACCGGACGCAGCGAAATGACGCCGGGGGTGCTGGCGTCGGTCACAAATTTAGCGCCAGGGTATTTGCGCAGCATGGCCCCCTGAAGGTCGCGCTGCATGGCGCTCAGCACGCTCTTCTGCTGATCCGGACTGAGGGCGCTGGGAGTGCCTTCCAGGCTGGGAGCCAGCACCACGTAGGTGGCGGCCTGAAGGCCCGCGCGCGTCCAGAGGCCGGAACCCGGGAGGCCGGGGGCGGACTGGGCCTGGACGGACTGGGACTGGGCAGCCTGAACGGGTCTGCTCTGGGCCAGCGCGGCGGCAGGTAGATTCAGAGCAGGCAGGCTCAGGGCGAGCAGGACGGCCAGGGAGCGGAAAGGCAGGGAGCGGAAGGCCAGAGTCCTCGTGTACATACCCACAGTGCAGCACGCGCAAGCTGACGCCAGATGCGGCGGGCGTGAGAGTGCCGGGGCATCACTCAGGCTTGGAGGTGTCTCGGCGCGGCGCTAGCATGACGCCATGCAGAAGCTCCTCGACACCATGCGCCGTCTACGCGCCCCTGACGGCTGCCCCTGGGACCGGGAACAGACCCACGACTCGCTGCGCCCCTACCTGCTCGAAGAGGCCGCCGAGGCCGCCGACGCCATCTCGGCGGGCGACCTGGCCGAGCTGCCCGGCGAGCTGGGCGACGTGCTGCTTCAGGTGGCCTTTCACAGCGTGATCGCCGAGGAAACCGGAGCGTTCGGCTATCAGGACGTGGAACACAGCATCGTGGAAAAACTCATCCGGCGGCATCCGCACGTGTTCGGGACGGTCACGGTCAGCGGCAGCGGCGAGGTGCTCAGCAACTGGCAGGCCATCAAGGCGCAGGAACGCGGCGGGCGGGAGCGCAGCCTCGCCGAGCAGATTCCCTCGGCGCTGGGGGCACTGGCGCGCGAGGCACAGGCGCAGAAGCTGACCGGGCAGGCGACAGACCCGCTGGAGGCCGCCTCGGCGGTCCAGATTGCTACACAACAGGTGACTCAGATCGGGGCCACAGATGAGCGGCACATCGGGGGGCTGCTGGCCGCCGCCGTGGCCCTGGCCCGCGCACACGGCGTGGACCCGGAACTGGCTCTGCGCGCCCACACCGCCCGCACGCTGGCGCTGGCCGAAGCGCCCGCAGCCGCGCACCGGACGGCTTCACCGTGAGCAACTTCAGCGTCACCGATCCCACCATGACCGACTGGCCCGAGGAGGTGCTGGGCGACCCCTTCGGCCTGTGGCTCAGCGGACGCGCCAGGCGTGGGCTGCACGTGCCGGCGTTTCGCCGCGCCGCCGTGCTGGTCGGCCTGACGCTGGAGCAGGACCCGCGCCTGCTGCTGACCGTGCGTTCCAACGAGCTGCCCACCCACAGGGGCCAGATCAGCTTTCCCGGCGGCAGTCTGGAAGCGGGCGAGAACACCGTGCAGGCCGCGCTCCGGGAGGCTCACGAGGAGGTCGGGCTGGACCCGGCGGGCGTGCAGGTGCTGGGCGAACTCGACGACGTGGTGACGCCGTTTCGCTTTCACGTCACGCCGGTGCTGGCCCGCCTTCCCGCCGACCTGCGCCTGTGTCCGGGCGACGAGGTGGCCGAACTGCTGCTGCCGCGCCTCTCGGAGCTGCGCTCAAGCGTGCCCACCAGCGAGGAGCGAATTTCCCCGCTGGGCCAGCCGATCACGCTCTACCACTACCCCTGGCACGGCCACAACATCTGGGGCATGACGGCGCTGGTGATGAGAGAGGTGCTGGAAAGCGGCGTGAGGTAGGCGGCGTGAGGCAGAAGGGGAATCCAACATTCCACAGCTGGAATTCTGGAAGACGATCCGTCAGGACCGCGAATCCGTCCCCGCACCCCCGGCCACGCCCAGTAAAGTGTTATCCAGTGAAGGGTTTTGAAGTAGCCTGACCCCATGCAGCTCTCTGAGATTCGCGCCCAGTTTCCTCAGCTCACAGACAGCCTGGTCTATTTCGACAACGCGGCGGGCGGCCTGATCCCGCAGCGCAGCCTGGACGCCATTCAGACCTACCTGACGCGCTACGGCAGCATCAACTCGGTGCCCAGCCATGTGCGCGGGGCCGAGGTGCTGGCGCTCAAGCAACGGGCGCGGGCGGCCACCGCCCTGTTCCTGAACGCCCAGCCGAACGAGGTGGCGATAGGGCCGAGCGCCACCGCCCTCGCCTTTCGCCTGAGCGCCGCCTTCGCGCGGCTGTGGGGGCCGGGCGACGAGCTGATCATCTCGGAACTCGAACACGAGGCCAACGCGTCCCCCTGGCGCGAACTGGAAGGGGTCGGCGTGCGGGTGAACATCTGGCGGGCGCGGGACGACCTGACGCTGCACCTGGACGACCTGCGGGCACTGCTGACGCCCAACACCAGACTGCTGGCCCTGAGCGCGGCCTCGAACGCCTTCGGGGTCAGGACGCCCGTGCGGGAAGCGGCGGCGCTGGCACGGCAGGCCGGGGCCTGGGCCATGATCGACGCCGTGCATCTGGCCTCACACGAGCTGCCCGACGTGCGGGCCTGGGGCATCGACTTTCTGACCTTCAGCCCCTACAAGGTCTTTTCTCCGCATCTGGGCGTGCTGTACGTGCGCGGCGAGCTGCTGGCCGGGCTGCCGGTCCCCAGACTGTCGTTCGTGCCGCAGGGCGACGTGACCAAGCTGGAACACGGCACGCCGCAGTACGAGCTGCTGGCCGGATGGCTGGGCAGCCTGGACTACCTTCGCGAACTGGGCGGGTCGGGCGAACTCAGCCGGGCCGCGCTGGAAGCCGCCTACGCCCGCATCGCCGAGCTTGAAACTCCGGTGGCCCAGCAGCTTTTAAGCGGCCTGCTGAGCCGCCCGGACGTGACGCTGTACGGCCCGCAGAACATGGCCGGGCGGGTCGGCACCTTCGGGCTGCGGGTGCGCGGCGAGCTGCCCGAACAGACCACGGCGCGGCTGACGGCGGCGGGCGTGAGTGCGGCGGCGGGGCACTTCTACGCGGTCATGCCGGTGCAGAAAGTTGGGCTGTACCCGGAAGGCATCGTGCGGGTGAGCGTCGCCCACTACACCAGCGCCGGGGACGTGCAGCGACTGCTCAAAGCGCTGTAGTACACGGTCAACCGATTAGGGCGGGGCGGATTTAAGCTGCTTCGCTCCCTCACCCTTAAGGGGGGAGGGGGTGAACAGGTTGAGCATCCCATGACCCAACAGACATAAACCCCGTCCTGATCGGTTGACGCTGTAACAGTCAGTACACCAGCACCGCGTCCTGCGCTCCGGCCCCGGCGGCGGCCAGGGCCAGCTGGCGGGCCGTGACGGGCACCTTCGACACGCCCAGCATCGGCTGCCCTGCCGCGCTCACGCCCAGAAAGACCCGGCGGCGCAGTGTCCGCAGGTCGCTGCTGCCGGTGTTCAGAATGTCCGCGCTGCTCATGGCCTGCCCGCCCTGGACCAGCCACGCTCCGGCCACGAAGGCTCCCTTCAGGCCGGGCAGAAGGGCACTGAGCTGGGCGTCGTCGTTCATCATGCCCGGCACGAAAGGCAGAAAGGCCAGCCGCTCGCTGTTCCACACCACGAACGGGCGGCCCTGCACCAGCGTCAGCCGGGCGGGATCGGTTTCGGGCACGAAGGCACCGCCCTGCGCCTGATAAGGGCCGAGCGGCTCGCCTTCCGCCGCGTGCGAGGTGATCCAGAGCCGCAGGTCGTTTTTCCCAGGATCCGGCTGCCCAGAACCTGGCTGCCCGGAACCTGGCCGTCCGGCGTCTGGCGTAAAATCACTGCTGCTCAGGAGCCGCCCGGCCAGCTGGCCCGACAGGCTGCCGCCGCTGCTCAGGGTCAGGGGGATGCCAGCGGCCACCGTCTGCCGCGTCATGAGGGGACCTGTGCCGAGCAGCAATGTGGCACTGCTCGGCAGCACGTCCAGCCCCCTGGGAGCCGGATTGCCCACCTCAGGCGCCGTTTCCACAGGCCCGTAGTTTTCGGCCCAGGCGCGCGGCAGTTGCAGATGGATGTACCTGTTGAGCGCCAGGATGCCCGGCGACTGCTGCACCGGCCCCCACTCTTCCATGAAGCCCAGCGTGTAGCCCGCCGCCTTCACCCGCCCGAAGGTCGCCGCGTCGGCCTTGCCGTTCGGGTAACTGATGAACGGGACCGGGTGGCCCAGCTCCTGTTCCAGCACCCTCTTGGACCCCTGCAATTCGTCGTCCTGCTGGGTTTGGGTCAGCAGTCCCATGTCGGCAGGATGACTGCGCGAGTGCGACCCGATGGTGACCAGCCCGCTTCTGTCGAGTTCGCGCAGCTCGTCCCAGCTCATCTTGGGGCGGCCCTTCTGACTGCCCACGTAGTCGGTATGCACGAACACGGCGTAGGGGTAGCCGAAGCGGGCCAGCACCGGCGCGACGTAGTCGTACACCCCCTGGTAGCTGTCGTCGAAGGTCAGGACGATGGACTTGTCGGGCAGCTTCTCACCCAGGGTCAGGTGCCGCTGGAGCTGCTCAAGCGTGACGACGTTGGCCCCCTGGTCGCGCAGAAACTGCATCTGCGCCTCGAACTCGGCCACGGTACAGTCGAACCACACCGCGTCACCTTGCGTCCGGCTGGCGATGATGCCGTGGTAGGTCAGCACCGGCACGCGCTGCTCCAGGCTGGCCAGGTTCAGCTCACGGTAGGGTGCCAGGGCAGGGGCTGACGCTACCGGAGGCGCGGCCACAGCCTGCTGCACGGGGTTCTGCTCCTGCGTGGCCGGACGGTGCGGGGCGCAGCCCGCCAAAAGCGCCAGCAGTCCAGCCAGCAGCAGGGCCTTCCCGAATGCGGGGCGCGGGGTCACAACCTTAGTTTAGCGAGACGGCGAGGGCAACAGTTCAGGTCGCCCGGTTCAGATCGCCCAGTTCAGATTTGCCCAGTCCAGATTTACCCAGTCCAGATTTACCCAGTTCAGGCCTGCGCTCAGCCCCTCAGCACGAACGCCGTCAGCCCGCCCAGCAGCGCCGCACCCAGCAGCAGCCCCGCCGCGAGGCTCCGCAGGCCGCTGCGGCGCACCGTGTTACCCACGCTCAGGCCCATCAGCACCAGGCAGATGAGCGCCAGCACGTTGCCCGGCGAGAGCAGCAGAATCCGCAGGGCGAAGTACACCACCACGCCCAGAGCCAGCGCCGACAGCACGGCGGCGGCCAGCGGCGGCGCGGCGTTCACGCGCTCCGGCAGACCGTCCGGCGGGGCCGCCATCAGGCCCGGTCTGTCCAGGCCGCGCTCAGGGCCAGCCCCTCGGCGGTGGGCGTGACCGGGAAGCCGTCGGCCACGGGCGGCAACTCGCTCAGCCCGGTCTGGTCGGCCCAGACCTTCATGCGGGGCATCTCGAAGCCGCCGAACACCGTGTTGAAGGCCACGTCGGAAGCGTCGCGGCCCGTGCCGATCAGGACGCGGCCCACGCGCGGAAAGTTGTGGCGGGCGTCGAAGGTGCGCCACGCTCCGCCTAACCAGACTTCGAACCAGGCGTGAAAGTCCATCGGGCGAAAGTCGGGCGGCACGGCGATATCGGGCAGGTAGCCGCACACGTAGCGGGCGGGCAGGTTCAGGGCGCGGCAGAAGGCCACCCCAGCGTGGGCAAAGTCGCGGCACACCGCGTAGCCCGAATGGTACGCCTCGCGGGCGCTGGTGGCGTTGGTGCTGCCCGCACCGTATTGCAGCCGGGTCTGAAGGTGGTCACACACCGCCTGCGCCTGCGCCCAGCCGCCCTGAACGTGCCCGAACAAATTCCAGGCCTCGGCAGAGAGCAGGTCGCTGTCCACGTAGCGGCTGGGCAGCAGGTAGTGCAGCGTGTGGGCAGGCAGCGCCTCGATGGGCGTCTTGGGCAGATGACCCAGCGCCGCGTCCTTGTGGGCGGACACCTCGATCAACAGGTCGTGCGACACCTCCAGCCGTCCCGCCGGGGCCTGGACGCGCCACACCATGTTGCCGTTTATGTCGATGTAGCTCGACGTTTCGCCCAGCGGCAGCTCGGGAACGATCCGTTTGCGGGCCGCCAGGATGCGCTGGCCGGGGCGTTCTGTCGGCTCGACCACGAACAGCATCGGGGTGGGCTGCCTCAGCTCGAAGTGCAGCTCGAATCCGGCGCGCACCCGGATGCTGTCCGCCGCAAGGGGGGCGGGCTGGGGTGCGGAAAAAGTCATGTGGGTATGGTAGCGGGCAAACGCGCCCAGGTTCGCGGAGCAACTGCCAATTGCCGTGCCCTCAGCCGAACTGATCCCAGGCGAGCGGTTGACAACCCCCCAATCCGGTTCCGAGCGCTCCTGTAGCCTGGACGCATGACCCAGCCCGACCCAGCCTTCACCAACCGATTGGCCCGGGAAACCAGCCCCTACCTGCGTCAGCACATGCACAACCCGGTGGAGTGGTACGCCTGGGGCGAGGAGGCGTTTGCAGCGGCGCGTGAGGGGGACCGCCCCATTCTGCTGTCGGTGGGCTACTCGACCTGCCACTGGTGTCACGTCATGGCGCACGAGAGCTTCGAGGACGAGGCCACAGCTGCGTACATGAACGCCCATTTTGTGAATGTCAAGCTGGACCGCGAGGAGCGCCCCGACATCGACGGGCTGTACATGAGCGCGGTGCAGGCCATGACCGGCTCGGGCGGCTGGCCGATGACCGTGTTCCTGACGCCTGACCTGCGGCCCTTCTATGCCGGAACCTATTTTCCGCCGCGCGACATGCAGGGCATGCCCAGCTTCATGCGCGTCATGCAGTCGGTGGCGAAGGCCTGGACGGGGGAGCGGGACAAGCTGGAAAGCAACGCCGAGGCGCTGACGGCGCACATCAGAGAGGCGAGCGCCGCGCCCGCGCAACCGGAGGGCTGGCCCGCCGACCTGCTGCCGCGCGCGCTGGACAACCTGTCGCAGCTGCACGACCCTGTCAACGGCGGCTTCGGACGCGCCCCCAAGTTTCCGTCGCCCACCACGCTGCAATTTTTGCTCACGCAGCCGGATGGACAGGACATGGCCCTGCACAGCCTGAAGGCCATGCTGCGCGGCGGCATCTATGACCAGTTGGGCGGCGGCTTTCACCGTTACAGCGTGGACGGGGCCTGGCGCGTGCCGCACTTCGAGAAGATGCTCTACGACAACGCCCAACTGGTGCGGGTGCTGCTGTCCGGGTACACCGTCAGCCAGGACGCCGAGTTGCTGAACGGGGCGCTGGGCACGCTGGCCTACCTGGAACGCGAGATGCTGTCACCGGAGGGCGGTTTCTACAGCGCCCAGGACGCCGATTCGGGCGGCATCGAGGGCCTGACCTTCGTCTGGACGCCGCAGGAGTTTCATGAGGTGCTGGGCGAAGATGCAGAGGAGATGATGGCGGTATTCGGGATCACTGAAAGCGGTAATTTCTCCGACCCGCACCACCCCGAGTTCGGGCGGCGCAGCGTGCCGTATCTGCCCACCGGCATCGCGCCGGGGCAGGCCGAACGGGTCGAGGCGGCCCGCCGGAAGCTGCTCGCGGCCCGTGCCAGCCGTATTCAGCCGGGCACCGACGACAAGGTGCTGGCCGGCTGGAACGGCCTGATGCTGGCCGCCCTGGCCGACGCTTACCGCGTCACCGGAGACGCGCACTGGCTGGAGCTGGCCCGCCGCAACCGCGACTTCGTGAGGGCCAACCTGAGCGCCCCGGACGGCTCGCTGCTGCACACCTACAAGGGCGGGCAGGCCAAGATTGGCGGGCTGCTGGAGGATCAGGCGCTCTACGCGCTGGGGCTGGTTTCACTGTACCGGGCGGGCGGCGACCTGGGCGACCTGCTGTGGGCGCGGCAGCTGTGGGAAGTCATCCGGCAGGGCTACTGGGACGAGTCGGCGGGCGTGTTCTACACCACGTCCAATCAGGAGGCGGTGTTGCTCACGCGCCGCGCCGAGTTCTTCGACGCCGCCGTGCTCAGCAGCTGCGCCGCCGCCGCGCAGCTCGCGGTCTGGATGGCCCGGTATTTTGCCGACGAGGACGCCGAACGCGTCGCCCGCCGCGCCGTGCAGACCTACTCGCGCGAGCTGCTCTCGGCCCCGGCAGGGCTGGGCGGCCTGCTGTTCGCGGCGGCGCACCTGCTGTCACCCGAGACCGAGGTGGCGGTGCTGGGCAACGCAGAAGCCCGCCAGCCCTTCGAGCGGGAACTGGCGGGCGTTGAACTGCCCTTCACGGTGATCGCCCTGTCGGAAGTGGGCGAGGGTCTGCCGGTGCTGGAAGGCCGGGGCGCTGGGCTACATGGAGGGGGTGTAGCCTACGTCTGCCGGGACCGGGTGTGCGAGCTGCCGGTGCGGGACGTGGAGGCGTTCAGGGCGCAGCTGGAGAGCCTGTAGCGCGTGGCGTGTGGCTCGTGGGAACGGCAGGGTCTGACTTTATCCTTTCCTACACGCCACACGCCACCTGCCACAAGCCTACTTGCAGCGGATGTCCTGGGCGAAATACTGCTGGCTGAGCTTGGCGTAGGTGCCGTTGCTTTGAAGCGCTGCGAGCGCCAAATTGAGCTGCGTGGTCAGGGTCGTGTTGCCCTTCTTGACCGGCATGCCGTCCTTCTCCTGAAACAACAGATCGCCCAATTGCAGCTTGCCTTTCTGCGCCTTCACCGCGTCTAGACCGACGAATTTATCGCTGACCCAGGCGTCCACCCTCCCACCCATCAGCGCGGCCTGGGCGTCGGTGTCTTTCGGAAAGGTACTGACCTTACCCACGCCCGCCACCTTCTGTACGCCGTCCAGATAGGTGGTGCCCACCTGCACTGCTACAGATTTACCCTTCAAGTCCGCCACCGTTTTGGGGCCACCCACCTTCGCCACGATTGCGCCGCCGGTGCAGTAATGGGGGTTGGAAAAATCGACGGCCTTCTGGCGCTCGGGCGTGATGCCATGCGAGGCGATCACGAAATCGTAGCGGTCCTGGTTCAGCCCGATCAGCAGGTTGTCGAAAGGCTGCGTGACCCACTCGACCTTGACGCCCATCTGTTTGCCCAAGGCCGTACCCAGATCGACCTCGAAGCCAGTTAACTTCTTACCCTCAAAGTAGTTGAAGGGAACAAACGCGCCCTCAGTGGCGATCTTGATGGTTCCGGACTGCTTGATGGCGTCCCAGGTGCGGGCCTGGGCGGTGGTGGCGAGCAGGGCGAGGGTGGTCAGGGAGACGAGCGCCGTTTTGGTGGATAAACCTTTCATGGGAAACCTCCGGGGGGTGTATAAGACTGGCTACGATGCACGGCGGACACGGGTGTGCCGGAAGCGTTGATGAATGTTGAACCAGGGTCAATCTAGCCGACAACCATCAAAGGGGCAATGTGTGGCTCGGCGGCTGGCTTTTTTCAGGCACGAAACAGGGCAGGCAGCCCGTGAGCCGCCCGCCCTGGTCTGGAATTGAAGATCAG
>JANXWI010000260.1 GCA_025351205.1 Deinococcus sp. | reverse complement strand
GAGCATGGTCTTCCAGGTGCCGGGCGGGCAGACGGTGGCCTTGCAGGACGCCAACCTGAGCATCCGGCAGGGCGAATTCATCAGCCTCATCGGGCCTTCCGGCTGCGGCAAGACCACGCTGCTGCGGCTGCTGGCCGACCTCGTGCAGCCCACTGGCGGGCAGATTCTGATCGCGGGACAGTCGCCCAGCGCGGCCCGTAGGGAGCGCCAGTACGGCTACGTCTTCCAGGCCCCGGCGCTGATGGAGTGGCGCAGCGTATTGAGAAACGTGCTGCTGCCGCTGGAAGTGATGAAGGTGCCGGGTGACCGCCCGGCCCGCGCCCGCGAGATGCTGCGGCTGGTCGGGCTGGAAAAGTTCGAGCGCAATTACCCCTGGCAGCTCTCCGGCGGCATGCAGCAGCGCGTCTCGATTGCCCGCGCCCTGGCCTTCGACCCGCCGCTGCTGTTCATGGACGAGCCGTTCGGGGCGCTCGACGAGATCACCCGCGAGCACCTGAACCTGGAACTGCTGCGGCTGTGGCGCGAAACCGGCAAGACCGTCATTTTCGTGACGCACAGCATTCCCGAGGCGGTGTTCCTGAGCACCCGCGTGGTGGTCATGACCGCCCGCCCCGGCAAGATCGAAGGCATCGTAGACGTGGACCTGCCGCAGCCGAGAAGCGACGACACCCGCGAGTCGCCAAGGTTCTTCGAGATCGCCACCGAGATTCGTGAGCTTTTGAAGAAGGGGCATTCGTGATAGCGGTCAAACGTCAGAGAAGAATGGACTTAACGTTTCTCCCTCCTTTTGGATGTAGAGACACGTTAACGAATCTAGAAAGAGGAGGGGCCGCCCCCGACGACCTGCACATAGGCCCCCTGCGGGAGAGGGTCGGGGAGAGGGGTAGCTTAAGCATTCACCCTGCCAACCGAAGTAATTGTTCTCTAACCACCTCAGGACGCCGCTTAAGCTCACCCCCTCTCCTGCGGAGCTGTGCCATTCCCAGCTTCCCCCCTCAAGGGGGAGGGGCCAAAGGCCAGTGTCTTACGTGACAGCCCCCCGCCGCTCTCCCCTGCTTCCCATGCTGACCGTCGCCCTCATCGCCGCGCTGCTGTACCTGCCCCTGATGCTTTGGGCCAACTACGGCCCGGCGGCCCGCTCGCTCGCCAGCGGGGCCGACCTGGGCTGCCCCACCGCTCTGGCCTGCGCCACGCAGCTTCGCAACCCGGTCCTGCCTTCGCCGGGGCAACTCGCCAACGGCTTCAGGGCGCTCAGCCTGCCGCCCACCTCCCCGCTGTCTGCGCCGTCCAACGCCCTCGTCACGGGCGGCGAGACGCTGCTGGGGCTGGCGCTGGCGGTGCTGGTCGGCCTGGGGCTGGCGGTGCTGCTGGTGGCGAGCCGCAGTTTCGAGCGGGCCACATTGCCCTGGCTGATAGCCTCGCAGACGGTGCCCATCGTGGCGATTGCGCCGATGCTGGCCGTGCTGCTGGGTCAGTACGGGGTGCAGGGATTTCTGCCCAAAGCGATCATCGCGGCCTTCATCGCCTTCTTTCCCATCGCGGTGGGCATGAGCCGGGGGTTTCGCAGCCCGGACGCGCTGCAACTTGACCTGATGCATACCTACAGCGCCAGTTCTGGGCAGACCTTCCGGCTGCTGCGCTTCCCGGCCAGCCTGCCGTACCTGTTCACGGCGCTGAAGGTGGCGGCCACGGCGGCGCTGGTGGGCAGCATCGTGGCCGAGATCAGCACCATCAGTTTTTCCGGCCTGGGCAAGATGCTGGCCGAGAACTCGCGGGCGTCGGACACCATCGCCCTGTGGGTGATCATGGTCTACGGCGCGCTGCTGGGCGTGGCGCTGGTGGGATTGATCGGGCTGGCCGAGCGAGTCCTGACGCCCTGGAAGGCGCGGGCATGACCGTGACCGCCCAGCTTTCAACGCCCCGCCGCCCGCCACTGCTGGGGCCAGTCGCGCTGCTGCTCAGTCTGGGAGGACTGCTGGCCCTGTGCCTGCTGCTCGCCCGCCAGTCGGCCCCGGCTTCCGGGTTGCCCTGGATGCTGGGCATCTTCGCATTGCTGGTGCTGGGCGGCTTCGGGGTGCGCTCATCGGCTCAGGGCGAATCGCGGCTGGCCCGTGTACTTCCCGCTGCCTTCACGCTGCTGCTGGGCGTGCTGGCCGCCGAAGGCCTGCTGCGGGCCTACGCCGTGCCGCCCGGCCTGATTCCCACGCCCAGCCTGGTGCTGCAAGCGCTCTGGAACGCCCGCACGGTGCTGCTTCAGGACACGCTCTACACTTTCGGGCTGGAAGGCCTGCTGGGCTTTCTGACGGGCACGCTGGCCGGGTTGCTGCTGGCGCTGCTGGTCGTCCGCTTCAGGTTTCTGGAACTGGGCCTGCTGCCCTACGCCGCGCTGTTTTCCAGCATTCCCATCGTGGCGCTGGCCCCGGTGATCGTGAAGGCGGTGGGCCTCGACTGGCCCAGCAAAACCGCCGTGGTGGCCGTCACGGTGCTGTTTCCGGTGGTGGTGGGCGCGGTGCGCGGGCTGCAATCGGCCCACCCCATGCACCTCGACCTGATGCACACCTACGCCGCGACTCCCGCCCAGACCTTCGCAGAGGTGCGCGTGCCCACCGCCCTGCCCTTCGTGTTCAACGCGCTGAAGGTGGGCAGCACGCTGGCCCTGATCTCGGCCATCGTGGCGGAGTTCTTCGGCACCAACGGGCACGGGCTGGGCTTCCGCATTCAGATCGAGGTGGGCAGATTCAACCTGGATGTGGTGTGGGCGGCCATCGTGCTGAGCAGCGTCGTGGGCATCGCATTTTTCGGGCTGATCAATTGGCTAGAACGGCGGTTCGTGGTTGCTGGGCGGGAGGCATGAAGGTTCACTCGGACGCCACCTCACCCCGCTGCTGGCGCAGCGCCCCTCTCTCGTTCCGAGCTGTACCAGTCCCGCAGGGGGAGAGGGGTAGCGGCCAAAATGAGAGTTTACATGCGATGATGCTCTGGCCCGTCCAGCACGTCCAAACTTATTCACCACTTCCCCGGAGGGAACCATGAAAAACAGCGCCAGAATGACCGCCATCCTTGCCGCCGCCCTGCTCGTGTCCGGTGCTTCGGCCCAGGCAGGAACACAGAAGCTCGTGCCGGTCAAGCTTCAGCTCAAGTGGTTTCCGCAGGCGCAGTTCGCGGGCTTTTTCGTGGCTCAGCAGAAGGGGTATTTCAAGGCCGAGGGGCTGGACGTGACCCTCTTGCCCATCGGCGACCAGAGTCCGATTCAGACCGTGGCGACGGGGGCCGCCGACTTCGGGACCACCTGGATCACCGACCTGCTCACCGCCCGCCAGCAGGGCATCGGTGTGGTGCACATCGCGCAGCTGTTCCAGAAGAGCGGGTATACGCTGGTGGCCCTCAAGAGCAGCAACCTCAAAGCCCCCGCCGACTTCAAGGGCAAGCGGGTGGGCGTGTGGCCCAGCGGCAACGAGTACCCGGCGGTGGCGCTGCTCAAGAAGTACGGCCTGACCACCAGCCTCGACAGCACGGTTTCAAATCCGAGCGTGCAGGCGGTCACCTACCCGTTCGACCCCAGCATCGTGTTTCCCGACAAGGTGGATCTCGTAAGCGCCATGACCTACAACGAACTCGACCAGATCATGGGCCTGGGCTACAGCATGGACAAGCTCAGCGTGTTCCGGGCCAGCGACTACGGCATCAACCTGCTCGAAGACCTGATGTTCACCTCGCAGAAGGTGCTCGACGACAAGAACTTCAGGGGCAGCGGCATGAGCGGGCGCGAGGTGGCGGCCAGACTGGTACGCGCGAGCCTGAAAGGCTGGAACTACGCCGTCAAAAATCAGCCGGAGGCCGTACAGACAGTGCTGGTGCAGTGCGGCAACACCTGCAAGGGCAGCGGCACGCGGGCGAGCGCCGCCGGACACCAGACCTGGCAGATGACCGAAATCGCCAAGCTGTACAGCGCCGGACCCACCCTCAAGGGCGACGCGGGCTACCTCGACCCGGCCACGTACAAGGCCAA
>JANXWI010000498.1 GCA_025351205.1 Deinococcus sp. | reverse complement strand
AGAGCGTGACCCAGGGCCTGAAAGACCCGCGCACCGTGACGCTGCTGGCTCAGCTGAAGGCGGCGGGCCTGAACCCCCAGGAGACGCAGGAAACGCGCGGTGAGCTGCTGTCGGGCCTGAACTTCGTCATCACCGGCACCCTGACCCGCCCCCGTGAGGAGATCAAGGCCGTGATCGAGACGCAGGGCGGGCGCGTGACCGGCAGCGTGACCGGCAAGACCAGCTACCTGGTGGCCGGAGCCGAGGCCGGCAGCAAACTGACCCGCGCCGAGGAACTGGGCGTGAAGGTGCTGGATGAAGCGGGGCTGGAAGCGCTGATCGGTGAGAAGCGGGAGGCGGCGCTGGGTGCCAATTCAGGTGCCAGTAATGATCTGGACAGGCTTTAGGAAAGGCATTCGATGCCGGACTGCTTGCCCCCCCTCCTCTGCACTGTTGGCCGGGGAATAGTTGAGAAGTGAATCTGGGCGTGACAGCTGCTTGTGTAGACCATCTCAAAGGCGCGTAAGATGAAGCTGCTTGCAAATATTTCCCCCGTTTTACTGTGTAGCTATACATGTATCGCCCGTTCAAGGAGGCTTCATGAAGAGAAGTTGCACGCTGCTTTCCATGTTTCTGATTACACCTCACCCACCTACCTGTAAAGGTGATGCATGTCAACTCTGACCAGATCAAGACGTAAGGTTAAACTTGGCCTGGTTATTTCGGCCCTCACCTTTTTTCTGGTAAGTTGTAATAGCTATACTGGAGGCTCGATGCACTTATCATACACCTCAAGTGGATCATGTCCTAATATTAGAATTATAAACCATTGGTCAGAGAGTATAGCTGTTTTGGGCAATGATATCAGGACAATCGTAGTGAATGGTAATCTTGCTTTAAATTCTACTCTTAATGCCAACAATTTTGAAATTCAGGGGGGAATAGTTAGAAACGGCAAGTCTTATGACATTGACATTGGGTTTCAATGCTCTAATTCTTCACCTGAGCTGCGTCAAAACTACCCAATTTATTCTAGAATCAGTTTGAAGGACGACCCTGTCTCACCTTACGGATTATCTGTGTCTATTCTTCCGCCGTACAGCGGGAACTAGAAAGCTTACAAATATTTAAATTTAAAGCTCAAGTTTTTACATTTAGATTGATAAATACAGACAGCTGTTGTATATTCATTTGGTATTGTCTATGTTGACTGATCTGTTTCTCCCTCCAAAAACCGTGTCAATTCCAAAATGTCCTCTCAGAATGATGGTAAAATCCTCCTCAGTCAACTCGGATACTCGGAAGTTGCTCAGCACTGGATATCAACCTATGTTGCTCCTGCCCTCCCGCAGACATCCCAGCCCTCCCGCCAGCTTCAGCCGCTATACTTCCCCTATGAAATCCGTTCGTGCGTGGTGGTGGCCCAGGAGTCCTGGGTAGCTTCTGCTATCGCACGCCGTACAGGCTGCGCCCAGGTGAGAGTTCACCGGGCGCGTTTTTTTGCTTTCACTCCTTTTTTCAGCTTCTGTTCAGGAGTCCAGATGACCACTTCAACGACCAACGAAACCCGGCACCCTTCTGAAATCCTGCATCACGTGGCCCTGCGCGAGCTGACCGCCGACCTCGACACGCCCGTCACGGCCTACCTGAAGGCCACCCAGGACGGCGGCGTGAGCTTTCTGCTCGAATCGGTGGAGGCGGGCGAACGGCTGGGGCGCTACAGCTTTATCGGGGTGGGCGAGCAGGGCCGGTTCGAGCTGCGCGGCGGCGTGGCGCAGCTTTCGGGCGTGCTGAGCGAAGCTGGAGCTGCCGAGAGCCTGCCCACCTCTGACCCGCTGGGCCTGCTCTACAGCCGCACCCGGCGCAGGGTCGGGGTTCCGGCAGGGCTGCCCACCTTCATCGGCGGCGCGGTGGGCTACGCGGCCTACGACCTGATCCGCAGCTATGAGACGCTGCCGGACGGCAACCCCGACGAGTTAAACGTGCCCGACGCGCTGTTCATCGTGCCCGAAGGCATGGTGGTGTTCGACCATCTGGGCCACAAGCTGTTCGTGGTGGCGGTGGCGGACGAGCAGACGCAGGCCGAGGCGGTGGCCGAGCGCCTGACACGCCGCCTGAAAGGCCCACTGCCCGGCGTGCCGGGAGACCGACCCAGCCCGGCCCCGGTGTTCAGCAGCAACTTTGCCGAGGGTGGCTACGCGGCAGCTGTGGAAAAGTGCCTGGAGTACATCCGGGCCGGAGACGTGTTTCAGGTGGTGCCGTCTCAGCGCTTCAGCGCCGACCTGACGGTGCATCCGTTTGCGCTGTACCGGGCGCTGCGGGGCGTGAACCCCTCTCCCTACCTGGGCTACCTGAACCTGGGCGAGGTGACGCTGATCGCCAGCAGCCCGGAAAGCCTGCTTGCCAGCGACGGCGTGACCGTGACCACCAAGCCTATCGCGGGCACCCGGCGGCGCGGCGAGACCCCCGAACACGACGCCGCCAACGCCGCCGAGCTGCTGGGTGACGAGAAGGAACGCGCCGAGCACCTGATGCTGATCGACCTGGGCCGCAACGATATAGGCCGGGTCGCGGAGTTCGGCACGGTGCGCGTGCATGACGCCTTTTCCATCGAGAAATACAGCCACGTGATGCACATCGTGTCCAGCGTGACCGGGCGGCTGGCGGCAGGGAAGACCCCGCTCGACGCGCTGGCCGCCGCCCTGCCGATGGGTACGGTGTCGGGCGCTCCCAAGATTCGTGCGATGGAGATCATCGACGAGGTGGAACCCGTTCGGCGCGGCCCCTACGGCGGTGCGTTCGGCTACATCGCCTATGACGGCTCGCTCGACATGGCATTAACCCTGCGAACGATGGTGGCGGCCAACGGGCGGCTGCACATCCAGGCCGGGGCCGGAATTGTCGCCGACTCCGACCCGCACGAGGAGGAACGCGAGACCCGCAGCAAAGCGGCGGCGTTGATGCGGGCGGCGGAACTGGCGGCGGCGGGGCTGTGAGCAGGATTTCGCACGCCCCGCCGGGCTACCTCTGCCCCTTCTGCACCGTGCTGGCCGGACAGAAGCACGAATCGGTCTGGTCTGTTCCGGGCGACGTCGTGTACTGTGGCGAGGTGGTCGCGGCACTGATCGCTGCCGGCGGCTCACCGAACAATCCGGGGCATGTTCTGGTGATTCCCGTTGCCCACTTTGAAAATTTGTACGAGCTGCCGGAACGCGAGGGCGCGGCCATGTTCCGCGTCACCAGGGCCATTGCGCGGGCGATGAGAGCCACCAGTGGCTGTACCGGCGTCAGCACCCGCCAGCACAACGAGCCGCACGGCAGCCAGGACGTCTGGCATGTTCACACGCATGTTTTTCCACGCTTCGAGAATGATCAGCTGTATGCCCAGCCGCACGTCAGAACTGCTCCAGACGAACGCAAGTTTCATGCAGATCGCCTCCGTACGTACCTTGAAACTCACCCGGAAGTGTTCGCTGATCCAGAGAAGGTAAAGTTATGAATGAAAGCCAGCTCCACCTGCTCGTCATTGACAACTATGATTCATTCACATACAATCTCGTCCAGTATTTAGGCGAGCTGGGCTGCAAGCTGACCATCTGGCGCAACGATCAATTTACACTTGAAGAAGTGCGCCTCCTGAACCCTGACGCCATCGTGGTTTCAC
>JANXWI010000496.1 GCA_025351205.1 Deinococcus sp. | reverse complement strand
TTCACGAGGTCTGGGACGAACGCCTGCCCCGCCTCATGGCTGCCCGCGCCGCACTAATGGCCGCCTGGAGCGTTGCAGACGGAAACCTTGGTCCAGAGAGCGGCAGTGGAGTGACGGTGGGTGTGCCCAGGCTGCTGGAGCGGCTGGAGCAGTGGGGGTATTGATGGGTGGGTGAGAGTTCTGACCACTGGATCGCCCCTCACCCCGCTGCGTCGCAGCGCCCCCCGCCCCGTTCAAGGGGAAACAACCCAATCTCAACTCACTTACACAGCGCCGAGGCGCACACCTCCAGCTCGGCATAGTCCTGCCCGGCCTTGACCACCAGTTTGACCGACAGCACGTCGTTTTCCAGGGCGTACGCGTCGCCTGAGGTCGCGTCCAGGCTGCCGGCACTGACCCGGCCCATCAGGTTGCGGCTGTCCACCCACCAGTCGCGGTACAGGCTGGGTGAGCCGCTGTAGGGAAGGTCGAGGCGCAGGGTCTGGCCCGGCGTCGCGTTGTCCAGCCCGATGCGCAGGTGGGCCGGTGTGGACATGGTGACGCTGTAGCGCCCGCCGACTGGAAGGGTGGTCGAGTATGAAGTGAAGTCGTCCGGCGTGCCTGTCAGGGCCAGTTCCCCGCCCGCGCCGCTCAGTTTGACCGTGCCCGGCTTTTCACTGCTCACCGCGTCGAGCCACAGCCGCAGAAACGGCCCGGCACAGACCGAGGCGTTCCAGGCGGCCTGACGGGCGCAGCCGGGCGTGAGCAGCGGGTTGGAGGCCACCACGTAGCGGCCCGCCGTGCCGGTCACGCTGCCGTCTGCATCGAGGAAGGTGGCGGCCTTGTCGCCGTCCTTGTCGGCCAGCGGGGTTTCGAGCAGCACCCTGTTGGAGCTGTCGAGCCAGTGCAGGTCGCTGGCCGAGTTCTGCGGGCTGAGTGCGAAGGCATTCTGGCGGTTGTACCCCAGGCCGCTGGCCCCGCGCTTGGCGGTGGGAAAGAAGCGGGCCAGCGACAGGTTGCGGGCCGTGACCGTGCCGTCGTAGAACTCGAAGCCGCGCACCGGGAAGGAGGCGTCCCAGGGGCGAGGCAGGCTGCGTCCGCCCTCGCCTTTCGGCTCCCAGTCTGCGGGCGTGCCCAGGTTGGCGGTCTCGCCCACCAGCAGCGTGCCCTCTATGCCGGTCTGGTCGGCGGCGAAGGTCGCGCCCACGGCGTTGTCGGCCAGCACCCCGCCGCGCAGCAGCTGGTGTTCACCGCGCAGCCACACACCGCGCTCGCGGTTCTTGTAGGCCACGAAGCCGCCGTACACCGCCTGGACGCTGGCCGATTTCTCGTCGGCGGGATTCTGGCGGGGACTGTACGAGGTGACCTCGGTGCCGCTCCCGTCGGCCATGTTACCGTCGTCCACGTTCAGCCCGGTGCCGCTGCTGTGCGCCAGATTACCCTCGAAGCTGCCCAGGGCTGTGTGCCGGGGCCAGACGCCGCCGCCCGCCGCCGCCGACAGGCCGGTGGGGTGTTCCGGCAGCGCGTACCAGAACCCGGTACCGTCTGTTCCCGCCGCCACGTTGCCGGTCAATACGTTGGCGGGGTTGGTGATCCAGTAGGCCGCCGGGTTTTTGTCCGAGGTCAGCAGGGGCGTCTCCCCTTTTTTGCTGTCGGGAGCGCGCACCAGCATCGCCAGGTTGCCGCTCAGGGTGTTGCCCGTCTCTGCGCCGTCTTCCATAAAAAAACAGTGCCCGGTGGTGCCGTAAGCCACGTTCCGGGCAATGTTCAGGTCGTTGGTTCCGTGGACCGTGACGCAGCGGTTGTACAGGTCGTGCAGGCTGCTTTCTCGCAGGTACGACCCCGCTGCCGATCCCATCATGTGAAAATGCACCGGATAGCGTTTCAGCTGGTTGCGCTGGCCCATACGGGTCAACTCCGCGCCCTCGACGTGAACCGCGCTGCCCTTCATGGCCATCAGGTGGCCGCCGAAACCGCTCGCCGCACTGTCCGGGCCGCCCTGCACCACCACGTTGCGGCTGAGCAGCCCCACCTCGGCCTGTTCCATGACCGTCTGACTGCTGCCCGTCTGCCCGGCAATGGTCTCGGTGTCGCCCCAGTGGGTGTACTTCAGCGGCAGCGAGAGTGTGACGGTGTTGCCCGACACCGACCTGACCGTGACCTGCTCGCTCTGGCTGGGGTCGAAGTCGGTGCTGGCGAGGCCCAGCACGTCGCCGGCCTGCCAGTCGGGGGCCACCTTGAGCGTCAGTGTGGTGGCCCCGGCCCGCGCCGTCTGGGCCAGGTTGGTCCAGGCCAGCCGCCGTTGCCCGTGCAGCTCCAGGGTGCCGCCCATCACGCCCAGCACCCGGTCTCCCATGCCCATCACGTCCTCGCCGGGGGTCTGGTTGGTCAGGGTGATGGTGGCCCGGTGCGTGAACGGCTGCGCCTCGCTGCCCACGGCGAGCGTGCCCTCCAGCATGATCCAGTCGGTGTTCAGTGCAATGTCGGCGGTGTCGGCGAACACCAGCGCCGCGCCGGAAGCGACGCTCAGGCTACCCAGTCGCGGCGGCGTCACGTCGAGCAGCAGGCGGGTGCCCGCCGCCAGACTGACCGCCTCGCCCTCGGCGGGAACCTTGCCCGTGGGCCAGCTGGCAGGGTCGCTCCAGCGCTTTGTCGGTGTGACCACAGGGGCGGCGACTGGCCCGGCTGGTACAGCCGCCACCGGGGGAGCGGCGACGGGATCAACCGTTCCAGTACCGCCGCTCGGGCCGCCACACGAGGCCAGCAGCAGGGTCAGGGTGCAGGCCAGCAGAAGCTTGTTCATTCCTTTAATGTATGGGGTGCGGTGAGCCTGGGGTGTGAAGAACTTGGCCCGCCGACTCCTGGCCTGCCCGGCGGGGCTGGTCGTCTGGAAGCCGCAGCGTGCCCTCTACTTGCCGCCCTCGTGAGGGTCCAGGCTGCCCGCCACCGCCTGCCGCAGGCGTTTCTGGCTGTCGTTAACCTCCACGCTCGCCTTCTCGCCGCCCTCCAGGTTCATCACGAAATGGTCGCCGTCCAGCCGCACCGAGCGGACGATCTGCTCGTCGCCCTGGGGCCGGGTGCGGGCGCGCAGCTCGACGAACCGGCTCAGCGGCGTGCGGATGACCTTGGGGGCCAGCACTTCCTCGACCTGAAAGATTCCGCCGGAGTTGTTCATTGTCACGTCGATCAGCACGGGCTTGCTGTCGCCCCGCGTGATCACCACCTGATCCACGGCCAGCGCCGAGATGCTGTGAATGTCCACCGACCCCATGGCAAAGGCCTTGCGCCCGCGCCCCTTGGTGATGTCGGTGCCGTCGGCCACCGCCACGATGCCGCCCTCGACGGTCAGCGGCGGCGGGTTGAGGTCGTGGCAGTTGACGCCGTGCAGAATAAACGCCCTGATCTTGGTGCGCTTGAACACGTCAGGGTACAGCGGCTCCAGCAGCCGGTCCACGATGGGCCGCGCCAGATGCACGCCGTGCTGCTCGTGCCCGGCCCGGTGAATCTGGTTGCCGATGTCGTGCAGCATGGTGGACACCAGCACCACCAGAAACACGTCCTGCACGTCTCCGATGCCGCTCTCGATCAGGTCCGGGCGCACCCCGCCCTCCAGCAGCAGCTCCAGAATGGCGAGGCTGGCCGCGCCCGTGACGTAGGCATGGACCCGCCCGTGGTCGTTGTAGCCCAGCTTGCGCATGGTCACGTAATTCGACATGTCCCAGCTGGCCAGCGCCTCCGAGTCGCGGATCAGGGCCTCGAAGGCCGCCGTGGCGAGCGGATAGCCCTGCAAATCGCCGCGTATGGCGGCCCCCAGCGCCTCGATCAGCTTGGCGCGCGGCGTGGCGAACTCGATGGTGCGCTGCCCGTAGCGCCCGGTCATCTCCTGCATGGTGCCGCCGGAGACGTTCAGCGTCAGCTTGTCGCCCGTCGCCTTCTCCTCGGGCCGCTCACCGGGCGAGGGTTCGCCGTTCACAGTGACATTCCGGGCACTCTCAACACAGGTCTGACTGGTGCGGGTGTTCCGGGCACTGGCCTCCTCGGCGCTGCACCTGAGCGCGGGACTCCGGCAAGGAAGATCAGCAGATGATGGTCGGGCATGGCGGTCCTCCCAGAGGCACTGTTTCTGAGATGCACTTCTACAGCGTCAATCGATCTGATGGAGCCGAATTTAGAAGCCTTTGCTCCCTCGTCCCTTGCGGGAGAGGGCTGGGGAGAGGGGGAACGAAGCACCGTTCAATAGTCACTGGACGAAGAGCGCCACACCCTGATCGGTTGACGCTGCACTACTCGCCCTTGAAACTGGCCTTGCGCTTTGCCAGAAAGGCCGTGGTGCCTTCCTTGAAATCCAGCGTCGCCACGCACATGCCGAACATGTCGGCCTCGACCTCCAGGCCCAGTTCCAGGGTGGTGTCCAGGCCGCGCCGCACCGCCTCCTTGACCAGCGAGAGCGCGATGGGGGCGTTTCTGAGCATCAGCTCGGCCACCTCGCGCGCCTTTTCCAGCGGGTTGTCGGCCACGTAGTTGACCAGTCCCATGCTCAGCGCCTCGTCCGCCTGCACCTGGCGGGCGGTGAGCATCATGTCGAGCGCCCGGCCCGCGCCGATCAGGCGGGGCAGGCGCTGCGTGCCGCCGAAGCCGGGCAGCAGGCCCAGCGACACCTCGGGCAGACCGAACCTCGCCGTACGCGCGGCCACCCGCACGTCGCAGGCCAGCGCCAGTTCCAGGCCGCCGCCCAGAGCGTAGCCGTTGACGGCTGCGATGGTCGGAATGGGCAGGCTGGCGACGCCGTGCATCACGTCCTGGCCCGCCAGCGCCATCTCACGGCCCGCGAACACGCCCTCCAGCTGGCTCAGTTCACCGATGTCCGCGCCCGCCACGAACGCCTTTTCGCCGCCGCCCGTGATGATCAGGGCGGAAATCTCAGCGTTCTCGGCCACGATGTCGGTCACCTGGGCCAGCTCTGCGAGGGTTTCACCGTTCAGCGCGTTCAGAGCGCTCTGGCGGTTGATGGTCAGGACCGCCAGAGCGCCGTGCTGGTCGATCTGAAGGGTCGTGAACTCGTATTCCTCGAACATGGTCATGCCGTCAGTCTGACATATCGCTGGCCCGGTCTGTGTTCAGCTCAGCGTCACAGATGCGGGCCAGGACGCGCCCGGCTTCGGTGGACCGATGACAGACATGGGAAAATCCTCATGAGACGTAAGCCCCAAGGCTCGGTCAGCTTTGCCATGTTCCGGGGTGTTTTGAGCTTTAGCACGATCTCCAACGTTCTCATGAAATGAACGCCTGGGTGAGAGCCATTGACCGCCGGCTCATAAAGGTGGTCCATCGGGGCAGAACTGACCGCCTGGCGCAGGGCTTATCCGTGGCGTTTCACAGCGCCCTCACCTGATGTTCTTACGGTAAGAGGCAGGCAGCCAGACACGCAGACCCAAACACGCAGACATTGTGCCGTGGCCGCGAAGAAGAGTTTCTGTACAGTTCCAAGACGAGGAGATTCACCATGCCTATTCAAAACAAGATCCTGACCATCACCTCCACACTCGCGCTGGCCCTGGGTGTCGCCAGCGCCCAGACCGCCACTCCTGCCGCCCCGGCTGCGCCCGCCGCCCCTGCGGCTCCGGCCACCACCGCCGCGCCCACCCAGACCGTGACCTTCAAGGACGTGCCTGCCGGACACTTCGCCAAGGACGCCGTGGACCTGATCGTGCAGAAGGGCCTGATCCTGGGCTTCCCCGACGGCACCTTCCGGGGCAACGAGAACCTGACCCGTTACCAGGCCGCCCTGATTTTCTACCGCCTGCTCCAGAGCGGCACCCTGGGCGGCGGCACGGTCAGCGGCAGCGACATGACCACCATCGCCGCCGGTATCCAGGAAGTCTCGACAGAACTGGCGAGCGTCAGCACCCGCGTGACCGACCTCGAGAAGCTGACCGCCGATCAGCAGACCAAGATCACGGCGCTGGAGACCCAGATCGCCGCGCTGCCCACCAGCGGCAGCGGCGCAGACACCACCGCCCTGACGGCCCGTATCGACGCGCTGGAAACGGCGGTCAAGAATATTCCCGCAGGCGTGGCTGGCCCGGCAGGACCCGCAGGCCCGGCAGGAAGCGCCGTCAGCACCACGGCCATCGAGGCCCGTCTGAGCGCCCTGGAGGCCCGCGTCACCGCGCAGCCCGCCACGACCACCCCGGTCACCGGTACCCCCAGCACCAACCCCAGCACCATTGTGATCGGCGACACCGGCACCGTGGCGACCACCGACAGCGCGGCGGGCCGGCTGTACGTGGGCGCGAACGCGGCGTACTCGATCGGTGGCAACCAGAACAAGTTCAGCTACGGCGCGGTGGTCGGCAGCACGCAGGTCATCGGGCCGGTGGGCGCGCAGGTGTCGGTGGACTACGAACCCACGAACGGCACCATCAACGCCGACCTCGCCGCGACCCTGCACCTCAACCAGGGCGGAAGCTTCTCGCCCTACGTGGGCCTGGGCTTCGGCCTGACCAGCAGCAAGACGCGCAGCGCGGCCAACCCGAACGTGGCCGCCGCCACCGGCACCAGCACCGACTACTCTGTGGGCGGACTGGTGGGCGTGGACTACCGCTTCACCGACAGCCTGGGCGTGTACGCCGAGGCTCAGGGCCGCTACTACATCACCAACGCGGGCATTGGCACCGGCCTGTCGGGCACCTCGGCGGGCTTCGGCAGCACCGCCAAGGCGGGCCTGAAGTTCTTCTTCTGAAGTCAAGTCGGTAAAAAAAGGGCCAGCCTCCGGGTTGGCCCTTTTTCATGTCTTCAACGCAGGGCAGATGACAACTTTCGTACATTGACGTGCCGCCTCTGGCCCTAACATGAGGACTCATGAGGCGCGATTACGGGGTACAGTCAGCGGTCCCAGGACTGGCCTGTCTCAGGCTGGTCTGCTGCGGGATGGCGTGGCTGCTGCTCTCCGCCGCGCCAGCACCCACGCCTCTGACCATCACGGAGGTCCTGCGCGCCCAGTACGCCGCCTGGACCCCGGTGGCCGCCGACACCACGCCGCTGGCCCTGCTCAGAACGCTGGCGCTCGACTGGGACGCGGCCTCGGCGCAGCTCGCCCCGCTGCTCGACGACACCCACGCCTACGCCGAACTTCGTGGCGTGTCGCGCCTGCCGGACGGACGGCAGAGCGTCGGGGTGCTGCGGGCGGCCATCTATCTGAGCAGTGCCCAGGGCGGCACGCTGGTGCTCAACGACGACTGGTGCGCCGCCGGGCTGTGCAAGGCGCGCACCCGCTTCGTGCGGCTCAGGCCCGGCCAGGCCGATCTGCCGCTGGCCGAGGCCAGGGTGGTGCCGCGCATTCTGGACCGCGATCTGCTGACCGGTCTACTGCCCGACTGCCTGAAGGGCGTGACGCTGGGCGTGCAGTACCTGCCCTCGCGCTACGACACCGGCCTGACGGCGATGGCGACGGTCTCGCCGCAGGTGCGGGCGGGCTGCGAACAGGCCGGTACACAACTGGCGCTCGTCACCCGCCCGCTGCGGCTGAACTGGAACGCGGCGACAGAAAAATTCGTCCGGGCCTGGTAAAACCTGAACGCCGTTCAGTGGTGAGAGTTGGTCAGGCTTACTGAGATGCTCGGCCTGTTGCCCCCTCACACCCTCGCTGCGCGAGGCCCCTCTCCCACAGGGGTAGAGGGGAAAACCGTCCCCCCCGTTGGATCGGTTGACGCTGTACTGAGCGCGCCTGACGCCACCGCGACCAGAAATCGCTTGTTCAGGACAGCACCATTCACAACGCCTGTCCGCGCCGCCCGGTTGCCCCGATGAGCCTGAATGTGCCTAACCCGCCACCGCCGCCCGCACCACCTCGATGGCGTCGGGATTCTCCAGGCTGGTCAGGTCGCCGCGCACCTCGCCTGTTTCGAGCAGGTCGCGCAGCAACCGGCGCATGATCTTGCCGCTGCGGGTGCGCGGAACCGTATTCACGATGATCACTCGGTCAGGGCGGGCGATGCTGCCCACGCCG
>JANXWI010000492.1 GCA_025351205.1 Deinococcus sp. | reverse complement strand
CTGAAACCCATGCCCTGGCTCAGCGCCTTCTTTCTGCTCCTGCTCTCGCTGCTCGTCGGCTGGATTCCGGTTCTCGGGCCGCTGGCGCTGGGCGCGTTGGCGGCGCGGGCCGAGCCGGGTCCACGCGCTCTGCTGGCGGTGTTGCCCGCCCTGGGTGTACAGACGCTGGGCCTGCTTCTCACCCGCGCCCTGACCAGTGCGGTCCAGGACAGACATCTGGACGGCTGGGTCTGGACCGCCGTGGGCTGGCTGCTCAGCCCCCAGCTCGGATTATTGGGCACGGTGCTGGGCCGCCCGTTCAGCCAGCTGGTCGCCGACAGTCACGCCGTGGTGTTTCTGCTGGTCTTCACTTTCCCGGTGTTGCCGGGCCTGCTGATAGGCGCACTCTCACTTCGCCGCGCCCGCTGATGACAGCCGCAACCGGCCCCATCTTCAGCCCGTAAAGGTCTGAAACAGCAGGTAGCCGTTCAGCCCGATGATCAGCGAGGCGATCATCCAGCCGATCACCTGCACCACCCGGCCCGTGGTCAGCACGCCCATCAGGTCGCGGCGGGCCGTGAAAATGAGCAGCGGGACGAGCGCGAAGGGAATGCCGAAACTCAGGATCACCTGCGACAGAATCAGCGTCTTGGTGGGGTTCAGGCCCGCCAGGATCACCGCGAAGGCGGGCAGCATGGTGATGGTGCGGCGCAGCCAGATGGGAATGCTGTAGCGGATCAGGCCCTGCATCACCACCTGTCCGGCCATGGTGCCCACCGCGCTGCTCGACAACCCGGACGCCAGCAGCGCCAGCCCGAAGGCGATGGCCGCCCCACCGCCCAGCAGCGGCGTGAGGGTCTGATACGCCACAGTCAGGTCACTCACCTCGGTCCTGCCGCTGGCGTGAAAGGTGGCGGCGGCAGCGGCCAGCATCGCCATGTTGATCAGCGCGGCCAGCCCCATGGCGATCAGCAGATCGGTGCGCGACATGCGGGCCACCTTCTGCTTGTCTGCGTCGCTGTCGGCCCTGATGCGGTTCTGGGTCAGGGCGCTGTGCAGGTAGATGACGTGCGGCATCACCGTCGCCCCGATGATGCCCACCGCCAGGTACAGGCTGGCCGGGCCGTCGAAATGCGGAATGAAGCCGCCCAGCGCCTCGATACCAGGGCGGCTCTTGACGAGCTGCACCAGATAGGCCACCGCGATCACACCCACGAAAGCGGCAATGGCAAGTTCCATCGGGCGAAAGCCGCGCTTCTGCAAAGTCAGCAGGCTGAACGTGACGATGGCGGTGATGACCGCACCCCAGATCAGCGGAATATGAAACAGCAGCTGAAAGGCCAGCGACGCGCCCAGGAACTCGGCCAGATCGGTGGCCATCGCCACCAGTTCGGCCTGGATCCAGTAGGGCCAGGCCACGCGGGGCCAGCGTTCGCGGATCAGTTCGGGCAGGTTGCGCCCGGTGGCGATGCCCAGACTGGCCGACAGGTGCTGGATCAGCATCGCCATCAGGCTGGCCCCAAGGATCACCCACAGCAGCAGATACCCGAACTGCGCCCCGCCTTGGATGTTGGTGGCGAAGTTGCCGGGGTCCATGTACGCCACGGAAGCAATGAAGGCCGGTCCCAGAAAGGGCGTCAGGCGGGCCAGTCCCCGGCGCGGCCCGCGTCCCTGGAGCACCTCGGCGGCGCGGGCGTTCATGCGCTCGTCGAGGCTGGACGCAGCCGGGAGCGGTTCGGCCCGGCTCACGCCCGCACCTCGCTCTGGCCGAGCGTCCCGGTGTGGTCGGCGGCGGCCAGCGGCGTGACCCGGACCTGAGCTGCCACTTGCAGCGAGAGCGTCAGGTCCTGACCGCCACGAAAATTCAGGTGTAGCGTCCCGAAGGCCGCGTCCAGGCTGCCCAGCTGCACTTCGGCCCCCGGCGTCAGGCCCGCCTGCACCAGAGCGCGCAGCTGGATGGCGTCCCGGGCCGGAATCTGCGCCACCACGGCCCAGGCAGCGGGCGGCAGCTGATTGAGCGCCACCTCGGCGCGGCTGGGCAGCGAGCCGTCGAGCGCCGGAATCGGGTGGCCGTGCGGGTCATGGGTCGGGTGGCCCAACCAGTCGGCCATACGGGCCTCGAAGTTCTCGCTGATGAAGTGTTCCAGCTGTTCGGCCTCGTCGTGAACCTCGTCGAGCGGGTACCCCAGCGCCTGATGCAGAAAGGTTTCCAGCAGCCGGTGGTGGCGCAGCACTTCCAGCGCCAGCTCACGCCCCTGCACCGTGAGCGACGCGCCCTGGTAGGCTGCATGTTCCACAAACCCCAGATCGGAGAGCTTGCGGAGCATGCCCGTCACGCTGGCCGGGGTGACCGCCAGCGCGTCGGCCACGGCCTGGGTGCCCACCTTGATTCCAGGCTCCAGTTCGGACAGCAGATAGAGTTGCTTGAGGTAATCTTCGGCAGAATGAGACAGAAACCGGGGCGACATGGATTCTATTTTAGGTGAAGCTAAAAAAAAGTCAATGCGGTTTTCGTCATTCGTCCGAGCGTGGTAGCCCCCACTCGAACCCTGCAAGAAGCCTGCCGCCAGACCGGCTCATCTGACCATCCGAAAAAAGTTTCCCCCGGACCGTGAGGCCTGGGGGAAACTGAGGGTGCGTGCCAGATTAATCCGAGGAAGTGTGTGGAGCCTGTATAAAGGAGGTGATCCAACCGCACCTTCCGGTACAGTTACCTTGTTACGACTTCACCCCAGTCATCGACCACAGTCTAGACGCCTGCCGGACACCGAGGTGCCAAGCTCCCGACGGTTTCAACTGCAACCCACTCCCATG
>JANXWI010000447.1 GCA_025351205.1 Deinococcus sp. | reverse complement strand
TCGCCGCCCTGATGCAGGAGCTGATGGAGGGCGCGGCCAGCCTGAGCGTGCCGCTGAGCGTCGAGGTGGGCGTGGGGCCGAACTGGTACGACGCCAAGTAGGCCACGAGAGACGGCTGTGTAACGCCCAGGTGACGCCCCGGCTGGCACACTGTAAGCATGAATACCGATCCCAGCACCAGCAAGCCGAGCAGCACGCCTACGACTTCCACCACGAGCACCCAGCCGCCGCAGCCGGGGCCGGTCAAGATCACGGTGGGCGGGCAGCCCAAGCCTGATAGCGTAAACCCTAAACCACCGACTCCAGACACCAATTAACTCTGTATGAAATAAATTGAAGCATTTCACACTATTTTAATCATACATTAATTACCACGTTGACATGAAACTAAAAAAGGTGTTAGCCGCAATCCTGGCCTTTGCCATCGCCGCTGTCAGTGTCGTTTACGCTGCTAACACCAGCTAGGCAACGACGGTAATGTTATTGTCAGGCAATTTGAAGAAGTCGGATGGAAATAAGCCCACGCTACCGACTCTAGATACAGACTAATTTTTATCTGCCTCAATGAATTGGATTTAAAATGATGCCGGAACTGTTAGCGATGGTTTTCCGGCAAAGTAGTTACAAAACCTTTGTGCTTCCATTGATATCACCTCGATATTAAGTAGGGGCAATTTTTTTGAAGCTGTAGTTCGATTTTTTATTTTCTTTAGAATTTCTCCCCTTAACATCGTGCTGATCTTATTTTGGATCGCAAGCCAGTTTAATACCGATGTGAAATCTTCTTCGGTATAAGAGGATTCGTTGATTAGCATGTATGTATAAATACAATGTAGTATGTCTGGGATCGAACCGAGTTTTACTGAAATTTGAACGCTTTGTTTTAAAGATAAGGTAGCCATTTTAATTTCATTGACTTCTTTGTAGCATAAAGCCAAAGTATCTAGTATATTTGCTCTTAATAACAATTGATCCAGTTGATTCATACTCAATGCATCTTTACATAAACTAATTGCCTCATCATATCTATTCATTTCAAATAAATTCGAGGCCATAACGTTAAGTAGATCAGGAATTTGGCTTGCAGCTTGAAGCATACGCGCTAGATTTAATCCCTCGCTTAAAACTAGATGCGCCTCCATTTTTCTTTTGAGTTTCATAAGTATTTTTCCCAACATCGAATATATTTCAATACGGTTGAATCTTGCCAGAAGTTTAAGTTCGACTTCTAATGCACTCCGAATATAAATTTCAGCCTCTGACAGTTTCCCAGCTTCCCAGGAGTTCAGAGCCAGATACTGCAAGGTGTAAGACTGCTTGTGCACCAGGCCCAGCGGCTCGACGCGCTTCAGAATATCCAGCCAGATGGCCTCAGCCTGCGCGTACTCCCCCGCCTGATGGTGAACCACCGCCAGCGCGTCCAGGCCTGTCAGCACCTCCTTCTCGTCGCCGCTCTGCATCAGCAGGTCTGCGGCTTGGCGGTAGTCGGCGGCGGCGTCTTGCAGCCTGTGCATCCGCACGTACATGAACGCGCGGGCACGCAGCAACTGGGCGCGCGGCGAGGCCCCCGTGGGCAGGGCGTCGAGCACCCGCCCGATCAGGCCCGCCACGCTGGCGTAGTTGCCCACCTGCTCGGTCCAGACAGGCACCTCGCGGGCCAGCCGGGTCAGGGTGGGCCAGTCTCCCGGCAGGCTCGCCAGGGTGCGGGCCGCCTGCCCGATGTCGGGCCACTCGCCCAGCAGCTCACCCAGCGTCTCGGCCTGAAAGCGCTCGGCGTTCAGGCCCTGGGCAAAGGCGTGGGCGTGATCGGGCAGCGCTTCCTTCCAGCCGCCGCCGGGCCAGTCAGCCGACGCCTCCCGCACGAAGGCGCGGGCCAGCGGATGCCAGCTCAGGCGTCCGCTGCCGCCCCCGGCACCCAGCCAGGACTTGTCGGTCAGGTCCGCCAGCCCGCTCAGGGTGGCCCCGCACACCTGCCGCGCGGCCCTGGGCGTGAAGTCGGACAGGAACACCGCGAGCTTTGATAGCCGCGCCTGTTCCTGGGGGTTCAGCCGCCGCCACGAGGCTTCCAGCACCGCGCGGACGCTGGCGTGGCGGGCCGGAACGTCGCGGTCCTGGGTTTCGAGCAGATCCAGGTTGGGTTGCGAGAGGTCGGGTGCCGAGAGGGCGGCCCCTTTCAGTCTGCCCCCGTCCAGCTGGGCGGCGATGTCTGCGGGCGACAGCGTGCGGACCCAGGCGCTCGCCAGCTCGATCAGCAGCGGTACGCCCCGCAGCAGCGCGCAGACCTGCTCGATGCCCGCGCGGTGGTCGCCCGGCACGAAACCCAGGTGGGCGCGGGTGGCCCGGCGCACGAACAGCCGGGCCGCGTCCGACCAGGCGGGCTGAACGCTGCCGGCGTCTGGAGCATGCACAGCTGAAGCATGCACGGCCAGCCCCTCCAGCGGCAGCACGTGTTCCTGCGACAGGTGCAGCCGTTCGCGCGAGGTGACGAGCATTCGCAGGCTGGGGGCCAGTTCCAGCAGCTGCGCGATCTGGGGGGCCGCGCTCAGCACCTGCTCGAAGTTGTCGAGCAACAGCAGTTCGTAGCCGCGCACTGACTGGGCCACGTCGGGCAGCTGAGCGGTCCTGGCCTGCGTGGCCGAGGCGATGGCAGGCAGCACTCCCGCCTCGTCGTGAACGGCGCTCAGATCGACCATGATGCCGGGCAGCAGCCCCGTCTGGCCTGAATCTGTGTGGCCCTGGCTGGCCTGCTGTACGGCCCGCTGAAGGGCGTGGCGGGCCAGCAGCGTCTTGCCCATTCCGCCCTGGCCGAGCAGCGTCACCAGCCGCGCCCCGCCCGCGAAGCAGGCCGCGATCTGCGCCAGAGCGTCTTCACGGCCCAGCAGCGCGGGCAGTCCGGCGTCGCCGGATTCGGTCTTCCTGCCGTCTGCCGCTTCAACTTCCGCCTCCTTGTGGTGAGCGCTGCTGCTGCCCGGGTCACCAATATCCGGTCCATCCTGGCCCTGCCCCGCTTCGGTGCGCCGCCGATCCGGGGCCACGCCCTCTCCCAGCAGGTCCAGCGCGTCTGCGGCCTGATCCGGCAGCGGGCCAGCCTCACGGGCCTCGGTGCGGGCGTCGGCGGCAAAGGCGCTGCCGGCAGCGGTCAGCAGCAGCGCCAGCAGCCGCGCCTCGTCCCGCCCCGGCTCGGGCGCTCCGGGCAGCAGGTAGGCGCGCTCGGCGTGGGTCAGCGCCAGCCCGGTGTCGCCCCGCAGCGCCGCCGCCCGGGCCAGCCCCAGGCAGCAGGTCCGCACCCGCGCACACAGCCGTTCACGGGTGGCGAAGACCCACTCCTCCAGCTCCTGCTCTCCGGGCAGGCGCACCCCGTCCAGAAAGCGCCCACGGTACAGCGACAGCACCTGCGCCGCCTCGCCCCGCTCGGCCACCTGAAACAGCTCTGCGGCGTCGCTGGGCAGGAGCGTCTGGAGGCGGGTTCCGGGGGTTTCGAGCGCCAGAGGGGCCGCCAGCCTGATGCGGTGAAGCATCATCCGCAGCCGCCCGGCGGGGTCGGCGTGGCCCGGAAAAAACAGCTCCTGCACGCCGCGCCGCTCCTGCGGTCCTTCGAGCGCCAGATACGCCAGCAGCACCAGTGGCCCGGCCTGCTGACGCGCCGCTCCCTCCAGATGCAATCCCCCCAGCGTATGCAACATGCTTTACATGATACTCACAGAGCTGTCAGGTTGACCCAGGCGGGTCAGACAGGGCCGGGCGCAGGCCCTCCTGATGCAACGCCGCCCAGACGTCCTGGCTTAGCCGCGCCAAGTCCACGCCACCGTACCAGTCGGGCAACGCGCCGAGATGGACGAGCGCTTTGTGGTAGTTCCGGTGTGACAGCGAGCCGTGATGCCAGCGCTTGTGCAGCGCGGCGGCCAGCAGGATCAGGCCCTGCACGAAATGACGTTCGTCGCCCGCAGCCTTCATCCAGACGCCTTCCCAGGCCTCGTGGGCCTCCCACCACTCGCCCGCCGCGAACAGTTCGGCGCCGCGCACGAGGTCGGGGCGCAGCCGTTCAGGGGTCATGCTCTCATCCCGGCGCTCACGCCTTCAGCATAGACGGGCAGGTGAGACAGAAAAGCAGGTGAAACAGAAAGGCGAATGAGACAGGGCCAAACGCCCGCCCAACACCAATCCTGCCCCCGGTCACTGCACCCTGGACAAGGGAGCCTATACTCCTGGCATGAAGCCGATGGAACTGAACGACAGCAACTTCAAGGGCGAGATCGAGAGCGGACTGACCCTGGTGGACTTCTGGGCACCCTGGTGCGGCCCCTGCCGCATGATCGCCCCTGTGATCGAGGAGATCGCCAGCCAGTACGAGGGCAAGGTCAAGGTGGGCAAGGTCAACGTGGACGACAACCAGCAGACCGCTCAGCAGTTCCGCGTGATGAGCATTCCCACGCTGATCCTGTTCAAGGACGGTCAGCCTGTCGAGGGCGTGGTGGGGGCGCAGCCCAAGCGCGCTTTCGAGGCGCTGCTGGACAAGCACCTGGCGACTGTCAGCAACTGAACGTTCCCCGTTCTGGGAAACACCGCCTCGCGTTGGGGCGGTGTTTTTTTTGCTTGGCTTGTACTGTTTGGCTTTGAGCATTTGCTTCTCCCCCACCCCCAGCCCCTACCCCCGCCGGGGTAGGGGGGCTTAGAAGAACGTCAAGCGCTACGCTGCTGGCAGGGCGCGTCGGTGTATTCAGATGGCAACGCTTGAGCTGTGCGGCGTTCCTCAACGGGTGCGACAAGGCCGCTTCTGGGCGCTGGTGGGGTTGCCATTCCAGTACCGTAACGTGTCCGCCTGAGCGCGGCCTTGACTCGCTGAAGGCTGTGCGTCTGTGGTTGGCAGGCTGTGCTTGCCTTCGCCCGGTGTGTTTACTTTTGGCATGTGGCGCGGTTCAGATTTCTTTTCTGGGTCGCCCCCTCACCCCGCTGCTGACGCAGCGCCCCTCGCCCGCAAGG
>JANXWI010000431.1 GCA_025351205.1 Deinococcus sp. | reverse complement strand
CGGTGGCGAGATGTTTTCCAGCCAGTCGCGCCGGAAGCCCGCCATGTGCGCCAGCAGGTTGCCGATGCTGTTGTCTTCGGGCGCGTCTTCCAGGGCCAGATCGGCGGCACTCAGCGCGTCCAGCAGGGCGGCATTGACCCGGCCATTACGGGCAAGCGATTCGAGCAGAATGGCGTCCACGCCGCTCATCGGTCCACGTCCCCCAGCACCGGGTCCACGGTGGCCAGAACGGTGATCAGGTCGGCAAACTGCCCGCCCACGCAGGCATATTCCAGCGCCTGCAAATTGACGAAGCTGGGGGCGCGAATCTTAACCCGGTAAGGCATGCTGCCGCCGTCCGAAACGATGTAGTAGCCCACCTCGCCACGCGCCGACTCGGTGGGCACGTAGACCTCGCCCACCGGCGGGTGAAAGCCCTCGGTCACCAGTTTGAAGTGGTGAATCACCGCTTCCATGCTCGTTTCCAGCTCCTCACGTGGCGGCAGTGAGATCTTGCGGTTGGGGTCCTTGACCGGGCCTGGCTTCAGCCTTGCCAGGGCCTGCCGGATGATCTTCGCACTCTCGCGGAACTCCTGAAGCCGCACGTTGAAGCGGGCCAGCGAGTCGCCGTCGGTGCTGGTCGGCACGTCGAAGTCGTAGGTCTCGTAGCCGCAGTAGGGCGTGGCCTTGCGCTGATCCAGAGGCACGCCACTGGCCCGCAGGTTCGGCCCGGTCAGGCCCAGGTCGAGGGCCAGTTCGGACGAGATCACGCCCACGCCCGTCGCCCGGTCCAGAAAGATCGGGTTCTTCTGGAACATGGTGGCGTACTCGTCCACATGCTTGTCGAAGGTGTCCACAAACTTCTGCACGCGGGCCGCCCAGCCTTCCGGGGCGTCCTTGCTCAGCCCGCCGACCCGGAAGTAACCCTGGTTCATGCGGTAGCCGCAGATGTCCTCAAATAAATTCTGGACTTCTTCCTTCTCGCGGAAGCAATAGAAAAAGAGCGTGATGGCGCCCAGGTCCATCAGCGCCGTGCCGAAGAAGACCAGATGGCTGTGAATGCGCCCCAGCTCGTGCAGGATCACCCGGATGGTGGTGGCCCGCTCCGGCAGGTCGGCTGAGAGCAGTTTTTCCACGCTCAGCACGTAGGCCAGCTCGTGCGAGAAGCTGTGCAGGTAGTCGGTGCGCGGCGCGTAGGTCACGCCCTGCTGGTAGGTACGGGCCTCGAAGGTCTTCTCGAAGCCGGTGTGCAGGTAGCCCATGTGCGGCACCACCTTCACCACGTACTCGCCGTCCATGTCCACCACGAGGCGGAGCACGCCGTGGGTACTGGGGTGCTGCGGCCCGACGTTCAGACTCATGATCTCGGTGTGCAGCAGCGACGGCTTGGTGAGCGTGGGTTCCGGCAGCGAGACAGGAGTTATCGGACGGTCTCTGAGGTCTGTCATTTCGGTCCTCCTTCCGGCATGACAGGGGGCAGAGGTTCATTCATCTCGCCGCGCCGCTGCCCACCCTTGTAGCCGCTGAGTCCGGCGCTCTGGCCGTTCATGCCCGCCCGGAAGGTGGCCGGGTCGAGAAAGCGCCCGTCTCTGAACAGGGTCGGCGTCTCGCCCACCGGGAAGTCCTTGCGCAGCGGATGGCCTTCGAGGTCGTCGGGGGTCAGCACCTTGCGCAGATCAGGGTGCCCGCTGAAGACGACGCCCATCAGGTCGTAGACCTCGCGCTCCAGGTAGTTGGCCGATTTCCAGACGGGGTACAGGGTCGGCAGCTCGCCCCCTGACCCATCAACACTGTCGGGAACATAGACGCGCAGAAACAGGCGGCGGTGGTCGTGCGGGTGAAAGACGTTGTGCAACACGCAGAAGCGGGCGGGTTTTTTCTCGGTGTACTGCGAGTAGTCCAGGCCCACGCTGTCGAGCAGCATGAAGCCGTCTGCCTTCAGGAGCGCGGCCACGCGCAGCAGGTCGCCTGCGGGCACCAGGGCGGTGGGTTCGGCGCTGTCATCGGGCTGGACGCCAAGCTCTGCCAGCCAGTCGGCAAACTGCGGGGTCAGCGGGTCGCGGCGGGGATCAAGGGTTGTGGTCATGGTTCACCTGCCTTTCGGGGGAGGGTGGATCGAGTTCGGTCCGTTCGGCTTTGTTCATCCCGTGGCCTGCTGGGTTGGGATTTGTTGAGATTAGGCTGGAAGCTTCGGTTCGTTTGACATCGTTCATTCTTCGGCCTGCTGGGTCGCCATTGGCTATATCGGTCGGGGGCGGCCCCTCCCTCTCACTAGATTCGTTGGCGCGTCTCTCTTCTCATCGAGTCCACGCATCCACCATCGGCAACTGAGTTCCGTAATTGTCAAACGCCTCGCCGCGCACCTTCTTCTGGAGCTGCATCACGGCGTAGATCAGCGCCTCAGGCCGGGGCGGGCAGCCGGGCACGAAGATGTCTACAGGCACCACGCTGTCCACGTTCTGCACCACCGCGTAGTTGTTGAACATGCCGCCGGAGCTGGCGCAGGCCCCCATGGAAATCACCCATTTGGGGTCGGGCATCTGGTCGTACACGCGCCGCATGACGGGGGCCATCTTCTTGCTCAGACGGCCCGCCACGATCATCACGTCGGCCTGCCGGGGAGAGGCGCGGAACACTTCGCTGCCAAACCTTGCAAGGTCGTTGCGCCCATCGGTGCTGCCCATCATCTCGATGGCGCAGCAGGCCAGCCCGAAGGTCGCGGGCCACAGGCTGTTGCTGCGGCCCCAGGCCACGAGTTTTTCCAGGCTGGAAAACAGCACGCCGCCCGATTCGAGTTCCTGCCAGTCGCGTTCAAACAGTTCTTTCAGGGCCATAGTGGGCCTCCTTCTGGGATGGGAGGAAGAGAGTTGTCTGAGTTGGGGGGCTGAAGGTTTAAACGTTCAGGAAAACAACCCGGTATTCTCGGACGTTCAGATTCTCGGACCCCTGTACGGCGCGGGGCGTCGTTCTTCACGCCCACTCCAGCACCCCTTTCTTCAAAATGTAGTAGTACCCGACCAGCACCAGCGCCACGAAGCTCAGCGTCTCCCAGAAGGCGAAGGCACCGAGTTTCTGATACGCCACGGCAATCGGGTAGAAAAACGCCGTCTCGATGTCGAACACGATAAACAGCATGGCAACCAGGTAAAAATGCACCGGAAAGCGCTGCCGTTCCGAGCCGCCCGCCGGGTCGTTGCCGCTCTCGTAGGGCATGAGTTTGGCGCGGCTGGGTTTCTTGGGGCCGAGCAGCAGGCTGACGATAACGGCCAGCACGCCGATTCCGGCGGCGATCAGCAGCATAATGACCAGATTCAGAAGTTCGATACGCTCCCCCTTGCTGACACCGGACAGGCGGTGCAGGTGTACAGCACGTGCATTAATTCACGAGTAAAATGCCAGGCCCAGACCGCAATGCAGTGAATCCCGCCCCTGAACCGAAAACCCAGCAACGCCATAAACTTGTGTGTTACACGTCTGTTTTAGCACATTTGAAGGCCGATTGGACCCGGAACGCCTGAGAACGGTGCCCAGGTTGCTGTTGCCTCTCGGTTCCGAAGCGGCCTGAAACCCACGCCGAAGTTGTTCAGGTGCGGCAGACAGGTCTGCCCGGGCCATCAGGCGTGCCGATGAGACCAACGAAACGTCCGGTGCCGCCCTGAATGTCGCAGCAACGGACGCAGGGCCGCGTCCGGCAACGGGGTCAAACGAGAGCCGATGGACCACCGGTCATACGGATTCCACTCAATTCCGGAACGCCCGTAGGAGCGGTCAAGCGTGGTCAGCGTCCAGGCGCCTGCGGGGGAGAAGTGGCGTGGTCACCCGCGTTCTTGGTCAGGACAGCGCCCAGCAGGCGCTTGACCGCTCCGTTCACGACGACAGCCGTCTTGAACAAGACACCGCGCTGCTGTAACCAGGGAGCGCCGGGCGTTCCTCCATCTGCCAAACCGGACTCACCTGGGCAAGCCTGGCCTCCATACCACACAGGGGCGTACTTGTTCCTTCTCCCTCTGGTCCGGTTGATTCCGAACACAGAACGAAATGGGGCATTTGGAATCCGTATCAGACCAGCAGATCGGCAAAATCGTCGTCTTCGGTATCCAGGTCCAGGGGCAGGGTGAAGAAGAAGCTGGCCCCCTTGCCGCGCACCGACTCGACCCAGATGCGCCCGCCGTGGCCCTCGATGGCCAGCTTGCAGAACGCCAGGCCCATGCCGGTGTCAAAGCGTCCGTGCAGGGTCAGCCGCGACTGCTCGAAGGCGGCAAACAGGTTGGGAATGTCGGCCTCCGGGATGCCCTCGCCGTCGTCGCGCATGGTACACAGCAGTTCGCCGCCGTGTGGCTGGGCCAGAATGGTGATCACGCCGCCTGTGGTGGTGTGCTTCATGGCGTTTGAGAGGAGGTTGGCATAGATGCGGCGCAGGATCTCCGGGTCAGCCGAGAGGGGCGGGATTTCCAGCGGCAGTTCGATCCGCAGGTGACGGTCACGCAGTCCCACGCCCACGTCGCCCTTCGCCAGTTCGACCACCTCGGCCAGCTGCGGGGCGAACAGCAGCTCGATGTTGAGCTTCATCTTGCCCGCCTGGATCTTGCGGACGTCGAGCATGTTGACCGACAGGTGCAGCAGATGATGGGTCTCCTCGCGGGCCAGCTTGAGCAGCTCGCGCGATTCGCCGCTCAGGCTCTCGTCGTCCTCGACCACTTCCAGCAGGCCCATCACGGCGGCAATCGGATTTTTCAGGTCGTGGACCAGCATGTGAACCAGCTGATCGCGCACCCGTTCCTCGTGTTCCCAGCTGTCCATACGCCGCTGGAGCAGGGCCAGCCGCTCGCCCTGTTCGCGCGACTGCCGCACCCGGTCCAGCAGGGTCCGGACCTGTGAGGCCAGGGCCTCGGTGCTGGTGCTGTCGCTCATCAGGGCGTCGGCCCCGGCCTGAAGAAGCGGCCCCAGGCCCTGCGTGCCTACCGCCAGCCAGCGGGTGTGGCCCAGGTCGGCGCGGCCCCGCAGCATGGTCAGCAGTTCGGGCAGCGCCAGCCTGCTGGGCAGGTCGGTGTACAGCAGCACCACGTCAGGCGGACTCAGGTGCGACTCGCGCAGCAGGTTTTCGGCGTCTCCGGTGTGGCGCACCTCGGCCAGCGGCAACACGTTTCCCAGCGACATGGCCCGCGCAGGGTCACGCGCGGCCACCAGCACCACCGGCTTTTCTAGCATACAGTCGCGCATGATAGCCCAGATGCGCGTGGCCCGGGCAGCGGCGCGTACACTCCGCAGTGAGATGCGCCCAGACGCGAAGCCCAGGCGGGAACGCGCCACGGACCGGTGTTCAGCCTGGAGCGGTCCCGGCCAGCAGACCGCTGCGCCGCAGCAGCGCGTCGGGGTCGGGGCCTCTGCCCAGAAATTCGCGGAACAGCTCGGCTGCCGGGGCGCTGTTGCCGCGCGACAGCACGGCGTCCACGAAGGCCTGCCCGGTCTGGCGGTTCAGCACGCCTTCCTTCTCGAAACGGGTGAAGGCGTCGGCGTCCAGCACCTCGGCCCACTTGTAGCTGTAGTAGCCCGCCGCGTAGCCCACCGGGCTGGAAAACAGGTGGCTGAAGTTGGCGATGCGGGCGTCGTCTTGCAGCGGCGGCACCGCCTGAAACTGCGCCGACAGGTCGCGGGCGTACGTCATCAGGTCGCCGTCTGCGGGCGCGTAGCGCGTGTGCAGCGCCAGGTCGAGCGTGCCGAAGCTGTACTGGCGCATGGCGGTGCTGGCCGCGCGGAAGTTGCGGGCGCGGATCATGCGCCCATACAGCTCGTCCGGCAGCGCCTCGCCGCTCTGGACATGGTGGGCGAACAGTGCCAGCGCGCCCCGGTTCCAGGTCCAGTTTTCCATCAGGTGCGAGGGCAGTTCCACGAAGTCCCAGGCCACGCTGGTTCCGGCCAGCTGGCGCACGGGAACCTTCGAAAGCGAGAAGTGCAGCAGGTGGCCGAACTCGTGAAACACCGTCTCGACCTCGTCGTGGCTGAGCAGAGACACCCCATCCGCGTCAGGGGGCGTCATGTTGCCGCACATCAGGCCCAGATGCGGGGCAAAGGTGCCGCCCGGGTGCTGGTCGGCCAGGGTCGAGGAAATCGGCCCGCCCACCCGGAAGCCGTTCATCCAGGCTCCGCCGCGTTTGCTGTCTCGCGGAAACCAGTCGGTGTAGAAGCTGGCGATGTGCGTGCCCGCCTCGTCGTGCATCTGGTAGAACTTCACCTCGTCGTGCCAGACCGGTGCCCGCGCCTGCGTGACCGTGACGCCGAAGATGCGCCTGGCCACCTCGAACAGGCCGGAGAGCACGCTGTCTACCGCAAAATACGGGCGCAGCTCCTCTTCGTCTAGGGCGTACAGGGCCACGCGCTGCTTTTCGGCCCAGTAGGCGGTGTCCCAGGGCGCGAGGGGCGGCGCCTGCGGCCCAGCCTGGGAACGGTAAAACGCCTCCAGCTCGGCGTGTTCACGCTCGAAGGCCGGGCGTGTCCGGGCGGTCAGGTCCTCCTCGAACTGCGTGGCCCGCTCTCCGCTGCCGGCCATGCGGTCTTCGAGCAGGAAGTCGGCGTAGTTGCCATAGCCCAGCAGTTCGGCTTTTTCGCGCCGCAGCGCCAGAATACGAGGCAGCAGCGGGCGGTTGTCGCGGCCCTCGCCGATACCCACGCCGTTGTAGGCACGGTACAGCTCCTCGCGCAGCGCCCGGTCGTCGGCGTGCTCGATCACCGGAAGGAAGGTCGGCATGTGCAGGGTCAGGCGGTGGAGCATGGCGTGGTCGCCGTCCTGGACCAGGGTGGCCTGCTGCACCCGCTCCGGCACGCCCGCCAGCCTGTCGGCCCCGACCAGCAGCTCGTAGGCCGACACGCCGTCCATACCGTTGCTGCCGTACTGACTGGTGATTTCACCCAGCTCGATGTTCAGCGCCCTGAGCCGCTGCTGCTCGTCTTCAGGCAGCTCCGCGCCGCCACGGCGAAAGGCGTCGAGGCTGACCTTCAGAAAACGGGCGCGCACCGGATCGAGGGTTTTCGCTTCGTCGGTTGCAGCGTAGGCTTTCAGGGCCGAGTACAGCCCGGCGTGCATGCCCAGGTCGGTGTAAAAGGCGGTGACCGCCGGAAGCGCGGCCTGTCTGGCGGCCCGCCACTGGTCGTTGGACACCACCTGATCGAGGTGGCTGACGATGGTCCAGGCGGTGTCGAGCCGGGCCGTGAGGGCGTCGAGGCCATCCAGAAAGCCGTTGAACCCGGTTTCATGGGCGCGGCCCAGCTGATCGAGATCGTGCCGCGCCTCCGCGATCAGGACAGACATGGCCCCGGCCACGTGTTCCGGCAGGATGCGGTCGAAAGGAATCAGAAATTGCGTGTCGAGCAGCGGATTCTGGGCGTCCTGTTCCCCTGTGGGGGCAACGCGGCCAGCCATCTCTGGAGCGGAAGTCATGTGGGTCAGTATAAAGCCGCGCTGTCGGTGGTGACGGGGCACATGGCGGTGCATGGGCGAACCGTGATCAGGAACACGCCCGGCCAGTCGGCCCTGCAATGCCTGCAATCTTCGTCGGCCCTCCTGAATTCATCCGGTCCCATTGGTCTGGTGCCCTGATCCTGAAGCGCGTTTATCTCGTCAATCCGCACCGATGGGCTGATTTCCAGTCTCGGTCACGCCCCGCCTCCAGTGCTGAAACGGTGGTCCGCAGCAGGCGGAGGCAGGTCCGGAACGTGCGGGGTGTGGCGCTGCTCAGATGGCCTCTGGCCGAACGCGCTACACACAGCAGCATTGTTCGCCACCGGGTAACAGCCGCACCTCGGCACGGCGCAGGGTTCCTCCTGCACGGCTTTCAGAGCAGGCGGTGATGTTCCCGTATCGGTGACGAGGGCGGCCCGCGCCGCTCACTCTCGGAGCCACGGTGGCCGGGTATCATGAGGGCAGAACCATTCCGCCCTTTCGTTCAACCGGAAGCGGCGCAGACGGCAGAACGCGGTGTATCGGTATACACGGCGGCCAATG
>JANXWI010000423.1 GCA_025351205.1 Deinococcus sp. | reverse complement strand
CATCAGGGTCCCGGCAGCGCCGTACACCTCGTCGTCGGGGTGCGGCACGATCAGCAGCAGTTTCAGGGTGCCGGGCAAGGTGGGCGCAGTCATGGGGGTCAGGATAGCGGCCCGGTACGGGTGACACAGCCATCTGATAGTGATACAGCCATCTGATAGTGACACAGCCATCTGATAGTGATACAGCCATCTGACAGTGATACAGCCATCTGACAGCCATCTGGCGGATGCGCGCCCGGCCTTCGTGCGTCAGGATGAAGCCATGACGCTCACCGTTCGCCCCGCCACGCCTGCCGACCATCAGGCCGCCGCCCAGGTCTACACCCACGCCCGCCCCGGCAACCCCGCCACCGCCGAGACGCTGGCCGCTGAAGACATGGCCCAGGCGCAGGCCGGAGCCACGCACGCCCGCTGGCTGGCTGAGCTGGATGGGCAGGTGATCGGGGCCGCCGAGATCATGGAGCCGCTGGGGTCGCGCGCTCCCGGCAGCTTCTGGCTGGAACTGGCGGTGCTGGCCGAGTGGCGCGGCCAGGGGGCGGCCACAGCACTGGCCCGCGCCCTGAAGGCCGAACTGAAAGCGCACGCGCCCACCCGCGTCAAGGCCGTGGTCAGCGAGGCCAACCCCGTCGCCCTGAGATTTGCCCAGAAACACGGCTTCGTGGAGGTGGAACGCTTCTGGGACCGCACCCTGGAGCTGAGCGGCTTCGACGCGAGCCGCCACGCCCGCCCGCTGCCCGGAGGCATAGAACTGGTCACGCTGAAGCAGTTCGCCGCCAGCGTGCCGGACGTGTCCTCGGCCCTGCACCCGCTCAACGAGGAGGCCCGCGCTGACCTGCCCAGGGCACCGGGCGAGGTTTACACGCCGCTGCCCCGCTCGGACATGGCCGCCTTTCTGGCACCGCTTGATCCAGATCTGGTGTTCCTGGCTGTGCGTGATGGTGTTCCGGTAGGGTTCACGGCGCTCCAACCCTCGGGCGCGACTGGCCCGGCCAACACCGGCCTGCTCACCGCCCGCCCGGCCCTGGCCCACGACCCCGCAACGTACGAGCTGATGATCGCCATGACCGGGGTGGCCCGCTCCGAACGGCGGCAGGGGCTGGCCCGCGCCCTGAAGCTGGCGAGCATGGAGGCGGCGCGGCGGGCGGGCTGGGCGGTGATCCGTACCAGCAACCACAGTGGCAACATGGGCATGCTCAGGGTCAACGACGAGCTGGGCTTCGGGCGCGAACCGGCGCGGCTGGGAATGCTGCGCGAAGTGGCGGTGGGAGAGAGGATATGACTGATCCCAACCTGAGCATCCGGCCCGCCACACCCGCCGACCTTCCGGCCCTCGTGGCCCTGCTGAACGCCGTCTGGCCCGAGCAGCCGGTCAGCGTGCAGGGGCTCCAGCACGATGAGAACAGCCAGAACGCCACTCCTCTGCCGCTGAAACGCGGCCGCCTGCTGGCCGAACTGGAGGGCCAGTTGGTTGGATACGCCGAATATACTCAGCACCCGGGTATGTACCACCCCCGCAAGTTTGACGCGGTGCTCAACGTACATCCGGCGTATCAGGGCGGGGGCGTCGGCAGGGCGCTGGCGGGGCGGCTGTGGGCCGAACTGGCGCCGCACGATCCTCTGAGCGTCACGGCGGGCACCCGGGAGAACCACCCGCGCGGCCTGGACTTCCTGGCGCGCCAGGGCCTGCGTGAGGTCATGCGGTACTTCGAGTCGCGGCTGGACGTGCCCGCCTTCGACTTCGCCCGCTTCGCCGCCCAGGAGAAGCTGCCGGACGGCTACGCCCTGACGAGTTACGCCGAGCTGGGTGAGAGCGAACAGAGTCGGCGCCGCCTGTACCGCCTGTGGTCCGAGTTGCGTCTGGACGTGCCGCGACCGGACCTAGGCACGCCCTGGCCGTTCGAGAGTTTCGTGACGCGCTTTCATGACGCCGCTTCCCTGCTGCCGGAAGGACTGCTGATCGCGGTGCATCTGGGCAGCGGTCGGGATGTCGCTCTTTCCGAACTGTGGAAGTCGGACGGCGCTCACCTCAACACCGGCCTGACCGGGGTTCGCCGGGAGTACCGCCACAGGGGACTGGCTCTGAGCCTCAAGCTGGCGGCCATCCGCGTGGCGCGGCGGCTGGGCGTGCAGGACATTCGCACCAGAAACGCCAGCAACAACCCCCCGATGCTTGGCATCAATGAACGGCTCGGTTTCCGGCGTGAGCTGGCCTGGATAGAGTCGCGCTGGGAGCGGCCCGGCGACACTGGAAGGTCCGCGTAAGACGTCTGCATCTACACTGGTCTCCGTGATTCCTGACGCCCTGTTCACCGTGCTCATTGCCGTGCTGGGGCTGCTGATCGGCTCGTTTTCCAATGTGCTGATCTGGCGGCTGCCCCGGCGCGAGAACATCAATTTCCCGCCCTCGCACTGCCCGGCGTGCGACCACGCGCTGGCCCCGCTCGACCTGGTGCCGGTGCTGTCGTGGGCGGCGCTGGGCGGGAAGTGCCGCTACTGCAAGGCCGGAATCAGCGCGCGCTATCCCGTCATCGAGCTGATCACCGCCTCTGCCTACGCGCTGCTGAGCGTGGTGTTTCCGTTTTCGCAGCTGGGGGCCGGGCTGATCGGGCTGTGCCTGCTGTTCACACTGCTGCTGGTGGCCTCGGTGATAGACCAGGAAACCTACACCATTCCCGATGAGATCTCGCTGCCGGGCGCGGCCATCGGCCTGCTGTTCGGGCTGCTGCACGCCCGCCCCAAAGACGGCCTGGGCTTCGGCGCAGACACCCTGCCGGTGTTCGCTGAGGCCGCGCGCGGCATGCTGCTGGGCGCGGGCCTGCTGATCACCATCGACCTGTTCGGCTCGTGGGTGATCCGGCGCTTTCGTGAACGCTCGTTTCCGGAGGCCCCGCTGGGTTTTCAGCAGATTGCCCTGTCGCTGCTGGCGGGCGCGTGGCTGGGGCCGTGGTGGGGGATCGCAGCGGGCGCGGCGAGCGCCGCCGTGAACCTGCTCGCCCGCCGAGTGGTGCGGGTTCCCGAGTGGCTCACGCTGGGCGGCACGCTGCTGAGCCTGGTGCTGATCGGCTCGGGGGCTGCGGCTGGATTCTCTCCTGGCTCTCCCGGCTCTCCTGGCCTGATTATGATGGTGCAGGGCGCGCTGGCCGCCGCCGGGGGCATGTCGCTGCTGTGCGGGCTGTACTGGTGGCTGGTGCCGATCATCACCAGGCAGCCGGAAGACGACAGCGACGACTACGACGCCAGCGCCATGGGCTTCGGAGACGTGAAGCTGGCCGCCATGATCGGGGCGTTTCTGGGCTGGGAGCGGCTGGTGGTGGCGGTGGTGTTCGCGGTGCTGGCGGGCGCGGTGCTGGGCGTACTGCAACTGCTGATCCTGAGGGAAAACCGCCTGAAGTTCGGGCCGTACCTGGCGATTGGCGCGGTGCTGGCGCTGCTGTTCGGGTCTCAGCTGGTGCAGGCGTACCGGGGACTGTTCGGCCTGTAAGGATGGAAGGTGAGCGTGCCCATACGCTCCTCAGGTACCCTCCTCATTTTGAACCGGGCTTGCTATTCTGAGCACATGAAAAAACAACTGGCGGCGCTGGCCCTGCGTTCCCTCATCCTGGGTTCTCTCGTTTCTGGCATGGGCGTGTTCGGTGTGGGGCTGGCCGCCACCGAGCCGAGCGCCAACGCCCCGGCGCTGAAGATTCTCGCGCAGGACGGCGTGCTGTGCTATAGCGCCGAGGTGACGGTGAACGACAAGGCCGACGCTGCCCTGAGCAAGCAGGCCGAGGCCATCATGGTCAAGACCTTCGGTGGGCTGACGCTGAAAGCCGTGCAGTACGACACTGCCGACACCTGCGACAGCGAGCTGATCTACAGCTTCGGAATCGATGTGGCGGGCGCTCCGAGCATCTACAACGACGACCTGAAACTGCACAGCTACGTGGCGATGGTGGGCGACGAGAAGCTCGACAGCGTGACCGTCTGGAGCGAGGGATACTGGGGCGGCGACGCCAAGCTCTGGACCCGCGCCACCTACACCAAGAAGATGCAGGACAATCTGGTCAAGATGCTGGCGCAGTTCACGGCAGATTACCGTTCGGTGGTCAAGTAGGACGGAATCGAACCAAGTAAATGGACAACCGGTCAATTGAAGGGTACTTGGTCAGGCTTGTTGAGATGCGAGGCCCGCTTCCCCCTCTACCCTTGTGAGAGAGGAAAAAATCCTCATTGGCGTTGGTTAACTCTGTACCGAGTGCAAAGTGTTTGAAATCCAGTCAAAATCCATGTGAAGCTTGGGCGGAAAAAGAATGTGGCCGGGGATTCGCTTCCCGGCCACTCTCTCATTCACTCTCCCGGACGCTACTTCACCAGCCCCAGGCCGCGCACGGCGTCGCGTTCCTCGGTCAGCTCCTGGGCGGTGGCGTCCATCAGACGGCGGCTGAAGTCGCTGACTTCCAGGCCCTGCACGACGCGGTACTGGCCGCCCTGGCAGGTCACGGGGAAGCCGTAGATCAGCCCTTCGGGCACGCCGTAGCTGCCGTCGCTGGGAATGCCCATGCTCACCCAGTCGCCTTCGGGCGTGCCCAGCGCCCAGTTGCGCATGTGGTCGATGGCCGCGCTGGCGGCACTGGCAGCGCTGCTGGCCCCGCGCGCCTCGATGATGGCCGCGCCCCGTTTGGCCACAGTCGGAATAAACTCGGACTCGTACCACTGCTGATCGACCAGACTCAGGGCGGGTGTGCCGTCCACCGTGGTCTGGGACAGGTCCGGGTACTGGGTCGAAGAATGGTTGCCCCAGATGGTCAGCTTCCGGATGGCGCTCACCGGCTTGCCGGTTTTGGCGCTCAGCTGCGAAAGGGCGCGGTTGTGGTCGAGGCGCACCATCGCCGTGAACTGCCCCCTGTCCAGTTTAGGGGCGTTCTGCTGGGCGATCAGGGCGTTGGTGTTGGCGGGGTTGCCCACCACCAGCACCTTCACGCCCCTATTGGCCACTTCGCTCAGCGCCTCGCCCTGCGGCTTGAAGATGCCGCCGTTGGCGCTCAGCAGGTCGCCGCGCTCCATGCCCGCCTTGCGCGGCATCGCGCCCACCAGCAGCGCGTAGTCGGCGTCGGCAAAGGCCACCATGGGGTCGTCGCTGGTCACCACGCCCGCCAGCAGCGGGTACGCGCCGTCTTGCAGCTCCATTACCACGCCTTGCAGGGCCTTCAGGGCGGGCGTGACCTCCAGCAGTTGCAGAATCACGGGCTGATCGTCGCCGAGCATTGAGCCGCTGGCGATGCGGAACAGCAGGCTGTAGCCGATCTGGCCGGCAGCGCCGGTCACGGCGACTCGTACGGGGGTTTTCATTTGGGTTCCTCCTGGGAAGCGCGTCTGTCTGGTACGGGCCATGCTACCCCAGCCGTCTTCCGGTGCGCCGGGGGCCGCAGGGTACCTGCAAAGTGACGCCAGTCATGAATGCGGGAACAGGCCGAAACCCCTTTGGCGTTGGGGTTCCGGCCTGCCGAAGAATCAATTGCCCGAAAGTCTGCGTTTATTGGCTTACTTGCGCCCGACGCCCGCGCCCAGGGTCAGCGGCGCGTCGAGCTTCAGGATCAGGAACTCGTTGGGGTCTTTCACGTCAGCTCCGCGCCCGCCCATGGCGGGGTAGTTGTTGTCGTTGGCGACCAGGATGGTGCTCGCGTCCAGCACCAGCACGTCCTCGATGGTGATAAAGGGAAAGCGGAAGACGGGGCCGAAGCCCGCCAGGTTCTGCGGGTCGGCGATGTTCAGCAGATCGGCCACCTCGGTCTTGACGAAGTTGCCGTCGGCGTCGAGTCTGCTCAGGTCGATCCTGTAGATTTTCTTCAGTTTGGCGTCGGCTCCCTGCGCCTGATCGCGCTCGATTACCAGGTACTCGTTGTCGTTGACCACCGCCAGGTCGCCAATCGAGTTGGCCGGGGCCTCCAGCTTGTAGCGGCCCACGATTTTGTTGAACTTGCCCGCCGCCGGATCGAACTCGTACATCCGGATGGTGCCCGGCGTGTCGCCCAGCACCGTGCCCTCCAGCAGCGGGTACAGCCTGGTGCGGGCCGGGTTGCCCGCCATGCCCTCGAAGCCGCGTGAGCCGCCGAGGTTGGCAACGCTCGCCGCGCCCGGAGCGGGGCTGGCCGCCAGGATGCTGGGATTGTTGGGAGAGCGCACCAGGTCTTTGGCCGGGTCTTTGCCTGCTCCCAGGTCGGGCGTGGGCACCGGGGCGCTCAGCACCTTGCCGTCGGCGGACACGTGCAGCAGGAAGGGGCCGAACTCCTCGCCGATCCAGATGGTGCCGTCCGGCATCGGCACGAACGATTCGATGTCGAAGTCCGCGCCGGTCAGCAGGCGCTCCGGGGTGTTCTCGTTGACGATCAGAAAGGGCACCTTTTTGTCGGGGTCGCGCAGCTGCACGAACGTGCCCACCTTGACGCTGCCCGCGCCGCTGGGGGCGGTCTTGGGCGTCAGCGTCAGGGTGTACAGCCGCAGCAGAAAGTCGGGGCTGTTGTACTTGGCCCCGTAACCGTTGTCGGGCATGAAGACGTAGCTGCCGCCCGGGCCGAACTGCACCGCGCTGAAGCCCTGCACCGGCTGGCTGGGAAAGCGGGGCGCGGCGGCCTTGCTGCCGTCGCCGCCGTACTGTCCGCTGGCTGGCCCCTCGGCAAAGGTATCGGCGGGCAGCACCGCGTAGCCCACCAGCTCGGCGGCCTGGGCGCTGAGCGAGAACGAACATGCCAGCGAGAGACCCAGGGCGGCGACCAGCACGTTTGGTTTCTTCATGGGCTGAGCATTGCGGGCCGTGGTCAGGGGCAGGTCAGGCCGTCTCTGGGAGTGGACAGCCACAAAAAACCCCCAGAGTCGCGGGCCTCTGGGGGAGTGAAACAGGGTGATCAATGCCGGAAGTTACTCGGCGCTGCTGTCAGTGGGAGTGTTCTCAACAGGCTCCTGAACCACGGCGGGCGCGGCGGCCTTCTCGGCGTCGGCTGCTCTGCTGGCCTCGGCTGTTTTATTGGCCTCAGCTGTTCTGCTGGCCTCAGCTTTGTCGGCGTCGGCCTTGCTGCTGGCCTCGGCCTTGGCGCGCAGGGCGCGGGCGGCGTCTTTCATCACGCGGCCACGGTCATTCTTGATGCGGGCGGCCTTGCCTCGCAGGTC
>JANXWI010000409.1 GCA_025351205.1 Deinococcus sp. | reverse complement strand
ATGGAACTGCTGAAACTGGTGCAGCTCGACTGGGCCGCCAGACGCTTTCCCACCCAGCTGTCGGGCGGGCAGCGGCAACGCGTGGCCCTGGCCCGCGCCCTGGCCGTGGAGCCGCAGGTGCTGCTGCTCGACGAGCCGTTCGGTGCGCTCGACGCCGCCGTGCGTCAGGAGCTGCGCGACTGGCTGCGCGGGCTGCACAACGATCTGCACCTGACCAGCGTGTTCGTGACCCACGACCAGCAGGAGGCGCTGGAAATCGCCGATCAGGTGGTGGTGTTCAACGAGGGCCGCATCGAGCAAATCGGCTCACCGGACGAGGTGTACGAGCATCCGGCCAGCCCCTTCGTGTACCGCTTTCTGGGCAAGACCAACGTGCTGCGCGGCGAGGGCATTCTGGAATACGCCCGCCCACACGACATTGAACTGAGCCGGGAACAGGGCGGCGACTTTTTGCAGGCGCGCATCCGGCACGTCCATCTGGTCGGCTCGGAGGCCCGCGTGGAGGTGCAGGACGCAGGCGGGTTGGTGCTGAGCGCCGAGATGCCCAAGGCCCAGTTCAGGCAGCTTGAAATGGGGGCCGGTGAGCAGGTGTACTACCGGCCCCGGCGGGTCACGAGGTATCCGGCGTCTTAGAGCAGTTGCCCGAATGCCAGCACAGCCAACCGGGTCCAGAAAGCAGATCAGGGCCGGGCGGAACCTGGAATGAGACGCGCTCCACTGTTTAGTTATTAACATAATTATGGTACAATACTTCCATGAAAGTCGCCTCCCAGAGCATCCGCGTTGGAACGCATTCGCTGCCCGCCCAGGGCGGGTTTATCCATGCCCAGCGGGCGCTGGAACTGCTGGGGCTGGCCTTCCCGGCAGACTGGCCCGGCTACGCCCGCACCCACGGCCTGATCGCCCCCGAACGAGACTTCGGCATCGGGCCGGAACCGACCCTCTCGCTGCCCGAATTCGTGCGGCTGGGCTTCGGGGCGCAGACTCCCCAGGCCCGGCGCTGGCAGAAGAACGCGCATAAGCTGTTGAGCCGCATGCTGGCCGGAGACGTGCGCCTGAGCGCCGAAATAGCGGAGGCCAACCCCGACCCCCAGGCGGGGCGCTGGCTGCACGCAAGACTGGAAAACCAGAACGCCCGCAAGGCCCTGATGAGCACCGTGGCCCGCCACGGCGGCTCGCAGCTGGTGTACGGCCAGCTGGGCAGCATCAGCAACGCTTCTGTCTTGGGCATGGACAGCGCCACGCTGCGCCAGGAACGCGGCGTGAAGAACACCCGCGACGGCCTGAACACCGACGAACTGCTGAGATTAAGCTACCTGGAGAGCGCCACCGCCCGCGCCATCGAGGAGCGCGGGGTGCATGGCAACGCCGCCATCCTGGGGCTGCACCGCACGCTGGCCGCCCAGGAGCGCCAGACCTGGCAGGGCCGGGGGGCCGCTCCACAGCGTCAGGCCGCACAGGCGTTGCCCCCGCAGGTCGGCTGAGCACTGGCGTCTGAATGTCCACGTTTGGCAGAAGCTGAGTCGGAATTCGGACCGGCAGCGGGTTCCAGACAGGGCGGCGGGACAATCCGTAATACACTGACAGGCGAGTGGATTTCACTCGCTCTTTTTATTTATTCCAGGTGCGTTTCGCGCCGGTCAGGTCCTGGTTTGCCCGTCTCGGGTCGGCCCGGACGTCCCGTCGCCAACGCGCCGTGTACACCAAGACACGCTCTGGCCCGCTCGGAACGCACCTGTTTCAGGGGAGACTGTTTCAGGAAAGGACTGGGACAGAGGCCGCCCGAACACCAGCCAGGACGTGTCTGTTCATGCTTCCCGTCCGCCCCTGTCAGCGCCCTGCTGCGGGGCAGGCGGGCAGCGACGTATGAGGAGCCACATGACCATACTTTATGTCATTCTGGGTCTCCTGGTCGGGCTGATTCTGGCGTTTCCTTACGGACTCTCTCGTGGACGGGCCAGCCGGGCGGTGCTCGACGACGCCGTGGCGCGCGACGCCCAGGCCCAGGCCGAGCGGGTGCGGGCCGAAGCCGAGACCGGGGCGCAGAACATCCTGTCGGAGGCCGCGCGGGTCCGTGAGGAGGCCGCCAGGGTCCGTGAGGAAGCCAGCAGACTGTACCAGGAAGCCGAGGTCCGCTCACAGCAGGCCGCTCTGCAACGCGAACAGGCACAGGCCGACGCCGTCCGTGAGCGCGCCGACGCCGAACGGGAGCGGGGAGAAACGCTGCACGAACGCGAAACACTCAAGCAGGACCGCCAGGAAACCAAGCGTGAGCGCGACGAGCTGAAGCGCGAGATCGAGCGCCTGAACCGCCGGGCCGAACAGCTCGACGCGAGGGGTGAGAAACTCGACGCCGTGGAGGAACGCCTGGAAGGCCACGAGAAACGCCTCTCGGACGACGGCGTAGTGCTTCAGGAGCGGCTGCGAGGCGCGGAACTCAAGCTGTATCAGGTGGCCGCCCTGAGCGCCGAGCAGGCCAGAGAGCAGATTCTGAGCAGACTCGACGCCGAACTCGAGGACGAGAAGGCCATCCGGGTGCGCGCCATGCAGGAACGCGCCAGCAGCGACGCCAAACGCCACGCCCGCCACATCATCGCGCAGGCCATCCAGCGCAGCGCGTCCGAGACCAGTGCGGCCCTGTCGGTGTCAGTGGTGCCGATTCCCAGCGACGCCATGAAGGGCCGCATCATCGGGCGCGAGGGCCGCAACATCCGGGCCTTCGAAAGCCTGACGGGCGTGGACCTGATCATCGACGACACGCCCGAGGCCGTGATTCTGTCCAGTTTCAATCCTGTCAGACGTGAGGTCGCCAAGCACGTGCTGGAGGCGCTGGTGGCCGATGGCCGCATTCACCCCAGCCGGATAGAAGAGATGGTGCACAAGGCGCAGGACGACATGAAGACCTTCATTCACAGCCAGGGCGAGGAGGCCGCCAGCAGCAGCGGGGTGCTGGGCCTCAAGCCGGGGCTGGTGCAGCTGCTGGGGCGCATGTACTTCAGGACCAGTTACGGCCAGAACGTGCTGAAACACAGCGTGCAGGTGGCGCACCTGACCGGCATCATGGCCGCCGAGCTGGGCCTGGACGTCTCGCTGGCCAGGCGGGCGGGCCTGATGCACGACGTGGGCAAGAGCATCGACCGCGAAATAGAAGGCACGCACGTCGATATCGGCGTGAGCCTGGGCAGGCGTTTCGGTGAGCCTGCTGAAGTGATCGACGCCATCGCCCACCACCACGACCCCGAGAACGGCGAGACGCTGTACTCGGTGCTGGTGGCCGCCGCCGACGCCATCTCGGCGGCCCGGCCCGGTGCCCGGCGCGAGGAGCTGGAAAGTTACATCAAGCGGCTGGAGAACCTGGAACACATCGCCATCAGCTTTCCCGGCGTGCAGAGCGCCTACGCGGTGCAGGCCGGGCGCGAGGTGCGCGTGCTGGTGCAGCCCGACAAGGTCAGCGACGCCCAGGCCACGCTGCTGGCCCGCGAGATCGCCAGCCGCGTTGAACAGGACATGGAATATCCGGGGCAGGTGCAGGTGACGGTGGTGCGCGAGAGCCGCGCGGTAGAAATCGCCAAGTAGGCCTGTGGCACGCGGCTTGTGGCCTGTGGAACCGGCCCGGGCGGATTCGCTGAAACCGTGCAGGCAGGCGGGGCATCCAGATTCAGATGCCCCGCCTGCCTGTATTCATCCCTTTCTACAAGCCACACGCCACCAACTACACGCTCATTTCCGTGGGTCCGGCCTCGCGTGCGCCCCACCTTGCAGCGGGCGCGGGCCGTGCGGGGCAGTCACGCCCACCAGATCGTCGTTGTTCGGCGGCGGGGGTGCCGTGCGGGTCAACTTCTGCCAGACCCGCTGTATCAGGTTCAGGAAGGGCGTCATGGTTCATTGTAATGCGGCGCGGGTGGATGGCGCATGGCTCGCCTCTGTTCGAGGGTAAAATCATGTATGGTTTAGGTGAGAAGGGCGCGGCCTGACCCAGGAGATGTTCAATCTTACCGTCCAGCCTGCCCTGGCCCGTTCCTGAGCGTCAGTCCCTGCAAGTAAAGCTCCAGAATCTGCACCGCCGCCGCCTCGTCGAGGTCGCTGGCGCCCAGGTCGCGGGCGCGCCGGGTGGTGAAACGTTCGTCCTGGTACACGACCTGCATGCCGGCGGCCATCAGCTCGCGGGCAAACGAACGCACCCGGTCGGCAGTCGCGCTCTGCGCCCCGTCGGTCCGCAGCGGCAGGCCGACCACCAGCAACGCCGCCTGTTCTGTTCTCATTTTGGCCGCCACCTGCCGCACGTCCCAGATCAGCCGCTTGCGGCCTAAGCTGCCGCGCCCGAAAGCCAGCGTGCCCATGCTCACCGCGAAGCCGATGCGGTGCCTGGACACGTCCAGCGCCAGGACGGTGGGCAGGGCGGGCGGCGAGGCGGCAGCGGAGGGCTGATCTGCACGCTCCTGATCTGCTGCGGCCTGATCCGGTGCAGCCTGATCTGGTGAAGGGGCACCCGGCGGAATCCGGGTCACGCGCGGCTGTCCTGCGCGGCCTGCATGAACACTTCGGCGGCCCGCGCCACCTCGCCCGGCGTCGTGGCCGCCCCGAAGCTGAAGCGGACGCTGGCGCGGGCGTCGTGGTCGCTCAGGCCCAGCGCACTCAGCACGTGGCTGGGCTGCATGGTGCCCGCGCTGCAAGCACTCCCGGCACTGGCGGCAATGCCCGCCATGTCGAGGTTCATCAGCAGCGCCTCGCCGTCGGCGCCCGGGGCCGTGAACGAGGCCACCCTGGGGCTGCCCGCCGGGGTGTGGTTGGCGACGATGCCGGGAACTTGTAGCCGCCGCGTCATCAGGTCGTTGAGCCGCCGCAGGTGAACGTGCAGGGCAGGCTGCTCGGCCACTGCTGCACGCAGCGCCACGCCCGCCGCGTATACGCCGGGGGCATTCTGGGTGCCCGCCCGCAGCCCCTTCTCCTGCCCGCCGCCCAGCTGCATGGGCGGCAGCTCCAGCCCGCGCCGGATGTACAGCGCCCCCACACCCGGCGGGCCTCCCCACTTATGGGCGCTGAAACTGGCGAAATCCACCCCCCAGGCGTGC
>JANXWI010000397.1 GCA_025351205.1 Deinococcus sp. | reverse complement strand
GCTTCACGCTCTCGTCCGTGTCGGCGGGGCGGCCCTCGTCGAAGATCCAGGTGCCCTCGGAGACGTGCTGCGGGAAGATCACCGGGGCCGGGTCGCTGGTGGCCGTGAAGATCAGCGACGCCTGACGCAGATCGTCGTAGTTCACGCTCGTCACGATCTCGGTGGCCGGGTTGGCGCGGCGCAGGGCCACCGCGCTGCGTTCCAGCCGCTCCAGGTCACGCCCCACCATGATCACGCGGGCAACCTGCGGCGCGATGGTGCGGGCGATGCCGAAGGCCACCACGCCGTTGGCCCCGACCACGGCGGCGGTGGCCGACTTCAGGTCGCGGCCCGACCCGGCGAAGTGTTCCAGAATGCCGGGAATGGCGGCCTTGATGGTGCCCGAGGTGTAGGCCCCGCCGTTGGTCACGGCGATGCCCGGCACAGCGGCCTGCACGTCCTGACCCTTGTTGCCCACCACGCTCCAGAAGGCCCCCAGACCGAACACCGAGGCCCCCAGTTCCTGCGCCAGCCGCGCCCCCTCAATGGCCCGGCGCACCGCCAGCTCGGGCTTGTCGCTGAACACGTCGGGCATCAGCGGACTCGACAGCAGGTAGGCGCGAATCTGCTTGCCCTCGGCGGTCCGGATGCCGCTCAGCTCGCCGATCTTCATGGGGCGCAGGCTCTCGGCCATCTGGCGCACCGCCCGTTCGCTGATCACGCCGCGCTCGACCAGCGGTCTGAGCCACGCAAAGCGCCGGGGCTGCCAGAAGTCGCCCAGCGTCAGCGGATGGATCATGAAGGCCGCCACCACCACGTCGTCCTGCTTGCCCGCCATCGGCACGGCGTCGCCCAGGCGCGGCTCGGTGTCGTCCAGCACCCGGCCCAGGTTTTCCTTGAACCTCCACACGGCGCTCAGCAGCAGCGCCAGCCCGCCGATCTTGGCCGCCGGACCCAGGCCGCTCAGGGCCAGCACGGCGGCCAGCGTGCCCAGCCCGCTCACGGTCGCCACGCTGATGTAACCGCCCAGCCCCAGCACGGCGGCGTAGACGATCAGCGGCGGCAGGGTCAGCCAGTCGCTCAGGCCGCCCGCCACGCTCAGGCCCGCCAGGATGCCCAGCAGCACCAGGTTGCCGCGCCCCCTGGGCAGCGTGTCGCCGTACAGCAGCCGGGGCGGGTTCAGGTGCCCCAGGTAGCAGGCCAGCCCCGCCAGCACGCACAGCTCGGCGCGGCCAGTGTTCTCCAGCTGCCCGGTCCCGACCTGACCGATGCTCGACGCCATCAATACGGCAATAAACCCCTTGGCGGCGTCCAGGCCTGCGCTGATCAGGGCCGATGAGGGGCCGACCTGCCGCAGCACGTTTTCCACGCCCAGGTTGTAGACGCTGACATTGCGGGTGTCGAAGCCCAGCCGCAGCAGCAGCCAGTGGCCCAGCGGCAGGCTCCCGGTGAGGTAGGCGAGCGCCAGCAGCACGAGTGAAAGAAACAGCATGCGGGCATTGTAGCGGCGGCCCGGCGCGCTGAGGTTTTTAGCCCCCCTGCGACACCAGCTTCTCGCTGAGCACCCAGAGCGCGTCGGCACGCTGCTCGTCGCGGGCGTAGGGCATGTAGCCGCCGAACGGGCTGGCCGCCTCGAAGGGCAGCGCCTCGTTCACGTCTTCCAGGTACAGGCCGCCCACGCCCTCCAGCTCGCGCCCCACCGCCGCCCAGACGCTGGTGGCCGCGCCCTGCTCGGGGGTCTTGAACACCGGGTTCAGCTGGCCCTGCTCGTCCATCCAGCCCATCGCCACCTGTTCTTCTCTGGGCAGGAAGCGCTGGAGGTTGGTCATGATGCCGCCCGGATGCACCGAGTTGGCGCTCACGCCCTGCCCGCCGAAACGCTGAGTCAGACCCACGGCGAACAGCGCGTTGGCGGTCTTGGACTGGCCGTAGGCCGCCCACTTCTCGTACTCGCGGCGTTCATAGTTGAGGTCGTCCAGATGCACGTCGCTGCGGCGGTGGCCGATGCTGCTCAGCGCCACCACGCGGGCGGGCGCGGCGGCCAGGAGGGCGGGCATCAGCAGCGTGGTCAGCAGGAAATGCCCCAGGTGGTTGGTCCCGAACTGCGTCTCGAAGCCGTCTGCGGTGTGCCCGAAGGGGGTGGCCATGGTTCCCGCGTTGTTGATCAGCAGGTGCAGCCTGGGCGTGCTGGCAAGCACCGTGGCCGCCGCCTGCCGCACCGAGGCCAGCGAGGCCAGATCGAGCTGAACGGTCCCCAGCTGGCCTGCCGGAGCGTTCAGGCCCGCCAGTGCTTCCCGTGCCCGCGCCGGGTCGCGCACCGCCACCAGCACCTGCGCCCCGGCAGCCAGCAGCGCCCGCGTGGTCTCCAGCCCGATGCCTGACGCGCCACCGGTGATCAGCGCCACGTGGCCGCTCAGGTCGTGGCCCAACACGACCTCCAGCGCGGTGGCCTCCCGGGTAAACGCGGAGGTGACGCTCACGCGCCCGCCTCGCTGGTGATATCGCCAGTGGGAATCGCACCTGGCAGACGGGGGGCCAGCCCCTGGCGTGAAAGCATGGTCTGTAATCCAGTTTCGCGCACTTCCATGCCGCCTCCCTTGGCAAAGTAGCGGGCCAGCGTCTGCGCCCAGTCGCCCCTCGCCGTGATGCCCGCCATGTCGGTCTGCATGCCGTCCAGCTCAGACCCTTCCGGCTCGCGGTAACGGTCCCGGTGCAGCACCAGGGCACGGGCGATGCGGGGGCGCTGGGCAGGCGTCTCGGCGCTGCGCCCGATGGTCAGGCCGGCAAAAGGCAGCACGCCCTCCGGCAGAGCGAGCAGTTCGCACAACGCCTCCAGGTTGGTCAGCACGCCGCCGATCCAGCAGCCCTGGTAGCCCAGCAGCTCGGCGGCCAGCAGCATGCTCTGCCCGGCCAGCACGGCGTCCCCGATGCCGAAATGCACCGCCACGCCGGGCCACTCGCCGCGTTCGTAGCCGTGGTGTTCCAGAAACAGGTTCAGGCGGTGAACGTCCATGCAGACCACGAACGACAGCGGCGCGGTGGCGAAGTGCGGGTTGACGGTCATCTCGGCCACCTGCTCACGCAGGCTCTGATCGCTCAGCTGAATAAAACTGTACATCTGAGCGGTAGCGTCGGTGGG
>JANXWI010000388.1 GCA_025351205.1 Deinococcus sp. | reverse complement strand
CCCACCGAGCCGCGCGGGTTGCTGTAACACACTCCGTAGCCCGCCTGGGCGAACAGCTGAAACTCGTGCATGAAGCCGTGCCCGTAGGCGGTGTGCGGCCCGCCGTGAATGTTCAGCAGTGCGGGCGCGGACGCGTCACCGGCCAGGGTCTCACCGGGCGGCAGCAGCACCCAGCCCTCACCTTCTCCCAGCTCAGTCTGAAACGTTACGCGCATCGGCGCGGCGGGCACGAACGGCAGGTGCGCGGCGCAGTCGGTGACCCTGACGCCGTTCAGGTAGACCTCGGTGGCTTCGGCAGCACTCTCCGAGATGTGCGCCAGCCCGCCCTGCGAGGCCGTGAACCCGGTCACCACCCGCTGCGGGTCATGCAGCTGCACGCTCACCTCGCCGGCGAGCGTCACGCCGAACAGGCCCACGCTGCCGCCCACGGTGTACAGCAGGCTGAGCGTGTCGCCCTGCCAGACCGGACGCCCCGGAAAGCTGCCGACGTGCAGGTCGCCCGCCACCATATTGCCCGCCGGACGGTCCCAGCCGCTGTCCAGCCGCTGCCCCTGGCCATCTGCGCCGAACAGGTAGAGATGCAGGTCCTGGGTGTTGACGCTGCCCGGTGGCCGCCCGATGCCCGCGAAGCGTACCCCGTCCGGATGAAGGGCGAGGCTGCCGATGGGGGCCGCCCAGCGCGTGATCTGAGTGGGTTTGAGCTGACCGTGCGGTCTCTCCTCCCCTGTTCTGAGCGGCAGCGAGAACACGTCCTGCCGCCACATCACCGCGTCCTGCTCACAGGCGCTGCTGACGAACAGCGCGCCGCTGGAATCCGGCTTCCACTGGTGGTCGGCCACGTCCTGCGCCGGGGCGTGCCAGAGGGCCGTTTCGCCGCTGCTCAGGTCGTGCAGGTACAGGCTGTCGGGCTGTGGCGGCAGCAGGCCGCGCCCGTTGGAACGGTAGCGCAACGAGGTGATGACCCGCGCCTCTCCGCGCTCGTCCCGCCGGTCCTGGGCCTCGCCCTGACTCAGAAAGCTCAGGAACCGGCCATCGGGGCTGAACTGCACGCTGTTCACTCCGCCCCTGAAGGTGGTCAGCTGCCGCGCCTCCCCGCCGCCCAGCGGCAGCAGGTACAGCTGAAACGTGTCGCCGTCCCGGTCACTCAGAAAGGCCAGCGCCGTTCCGTCCGGCGACCAGATGGGCGCGGTGTCGCGGCCCTCACCGCCCCTGCCGAAAGTCAGGTCGCGGGCCGGGCCACCGTCCGAGAGCTGGATGCGGCTGTGGTAGCGCGGCCTGGAAAAGTCGGCGTCCTCGACTGGCTGCTGGCTCGGCTGGGCAATCCGGGTCATGACGAAGGCCACCCGCCCGCCGTCCGGCGATACCTGCGCGTCAGAGGGAAACCGGAGGGCGAACAGGCTCTCGGGCGTCGCCGCACTAGAGGCTCCAGCGACCACTCCAGGCGCGGAGACCTCGGGCAGGGCGACCTCGGGCACAGCAACTCCAGCCGCAGCAATTCCAGTCGCAGCAATTCCAGGCACTCTCACCCCACCCGCTCCAATTCCAGCCACGGTCACGCCATCGACTTCAGAAAGTTCGGACATGAAACGGTTTTAGCATGTCGGCGCGGCGGCTCCCGGACAGAGGCCCGTCTTTGGGCGTGAGGTCGGGGCCGGGTTCAGAACACAGGCCGATATTCAGTCCGTGCCGTAGTTCAGGAACCTTCCCACCCGCTCGTCCAGCGCGCGGGCGTCCATCAGAAAGGCGTCGTGGCCGTGCGGGCTGTCCAGCTCCCAGTACTCGGCGTTCGGCAGCAGCGCGGCGTGCGCCCGCACCTCGGACGCCGGATACAGCACGTCGCTGGAGATGCCCACCACCAGCACCGGAGGCGCGATGGCCCCCAGTTCGGCGTCGCTCAGGGCAAAGGCGTCCATCGCCTCGGTCAGGGCGCAGTAGCTGCGTTCACAGAAACGCGCCCGCAACTTCTCTCCCTGGTGGTCAAGGTAACTGGCAATCGCTGTTTCTCCGGGGCGCTGTCTGCTCTCTCCGGCCTGCGTCTGGGCCAGACTCTGGGGCGAGCGGTAACTGAGCAGGGCGATCTGGCGGGCGACCTTCAGACCCTCGCCACCGGGGGCCAGCCGCACGGCGTTGCGGGCCACCACGTTCAACCCAGTGGCCCAGGGCGAATGCCGCGCCGGAGCGCCGATCACCACCGCCCGCGCCACCAGGTCCGGATATGAGCGCAGCCATTCGTAGACCTGCATGCCGCCCATGCTGCCGCCCACCACCGTCACGCGCTTCACGCCCAAGACCTTCAGCAGCTCGCGCTGCACCGCCACCATGTCGCGCAGGGTCAGCGGCGAATCACCGAGTTCCTGGGGGCCACTGCTGCCCGCACAGCCGCCCAGCACGTTGCTGCACACGATGTATCGGCTGGCCGGGTCGAGCGCCCTGCCCGCACCGAACAGGGCGGGCCACCATTCATGCACCGCGCTGGTGCCGGTCAGGGCGTGCGCGACCAGCACGGCGTGGGGGCCGGGCGTGCCGTAGCTGTGATAGGCCACGCGCACGTTGCTCACGGGCCGCCCGCAGTCGAGCAGCAGCGGGTGGTCGCGGAACAGCGTGAGCGTCTGGAGCCGATAGGCTGGCTGAACAGAGACTGGCTGAACGGGGGCTGGCTGGACAGGGGCTGGCTGAACACGACTGGATTCAGAAGGCCCAGGGTTGATCGGTTCGGGCACGACAGGGGCAGCAGAAGCGCCCTGAAGCGGGATTGAGGTGGTCTGAACGGCAGTCATGGATCGCTCCTCCGGCGGGGGTGCAGGCCATGAGCGCGCCTGACCTGGGAATACTCGTCCGGGGAACAAAAACACGCCGTCCCCCTTCTCTCTGGGACCAGAACCCGCAGGGGGAACTGGAAGCCGGAGAAGGGGGACGAAAGCAGAAGCTAAACGGCGACCCTTCCCTTATCGTTCCAAACTCCGGTCATCGTTGACCCGTGAATTCGGCTGGGGGAGCACCGTGCCGCGATGGGGGCCGGTTGCTGCGCCGTCGGTGAGCCAGGTCTCTCGGGCGCTCTGGATAGGGATGGTGTCAGATGAAGCTGACGGCTCAGGCTAGCGGCTGATTACACCCGGGTCAAGGGGGTCACGCCCGGGTCTGGGGAGTCGGCCACAGGTGCCGCCTCTGAACCGCCGCAGCCGTCCACCGCCGCGAGATCGCCCGCCGGATCCTCGGCGAGGTGGGCGCGGCCCCAGGCGTCTATGGCGTCGATCACGCCCTGTAACTCGCGGCCCGCCGTGGTCAGGCTGTAGATGCTGCGGGCCAGCTTGCCGGTCACCTCGGCGTCGGTGGCCTTGCTGATGATGCCCAGGGTTTCGAGCTGTTCCAGGCGCTGCGTGAGGGTGGCGCTGTTGCATCCTCCGACCATACGGGCCAGCTCGTTGAAGCCACGGTTGCCGCTCAGCAGGGCACGCACGATATGCAGCACCCACTTTTCCTGTAGCACCCCGATGGCCCGGTACGCCGGACAAAAGGTGGTGGGATGGTGATTCATGACGGCAGTATAAACCGAGGCCCCCGTACAATGCTAACAATTATCACACTACTTGACATTTTAAACCCCTTGAGGCAGCATGGCAGGCATGACGAATTCCACAGCCCCAGCCACAACCGCAGCCCCCGCCCACAGCACCAGCAACCTGAGCGTCACCGAGGCCATCAGGAGCCGCGTGAGCATTCGCAAGTACGTGCAGGAGCCGATGAATCAGGACGACCTGCGCGAGATTCTGGAACTGGCCAGCCGCGCCCCCAGCGCCTGGAACGCCCAGACCTGGCGCTTTGCCGTGGTGCAGACCCCCGAGATCAAGGAAAAGCTCCAGGCCGCCGCCTACGGTCAGGGCCAGATCGGCAGCGCCCCCGCCGTGATCGTGGTGTACAGCGACATGGAAGACACCCTCGATACCGTCGAGGAGACCGCCCACCCCGGCATGGGTGACGAGGGCCGCGCCAACCAGCGCAAGACCTTTGAGAATGCTTTCGGCGGCCAGGATGTGGCCCAGCGCGGCCAGTGGGGCCTGAGCCAGGCCAACATCGCGTTCGGTTTCCTGATGCTGGCCGCCCGCAGCAAGGGCTACGACACCGTGCCGATGCTGGGCTTTAATCCCCAGGCCGTGCGCGACCTGCTGGGCCTGCCCGAGCACGTCCAGTTCGCGGGCCTGCTGCCCATCGGCAAGCGCGCCGAGGAAGGCTTTCCGCAGCACCGCCACACCGTCGAGCGCGTGACCAAGTTTTACTGAGCCGGGCGTGTGGATGGTGGCCTGTGGCCTGTAAAAACAGATAGATGCAACGGTGGCCCGGACGATGGATGTCCGGGCCTTCTGCTGTGTCGGGGCTGGGCGAACCTCGTTCTGGAAGCTCTGCACAGGCTCTACAGTGTGCCCATGAACACGCTGGTCAGGCCGTACCACGAGTCGGACGGGCTGGTGGCCGCCACCATTCTGGAGACCGTCTGGGCCGGTGAGAAGCGGCGGGCAGA
>JANXWI010000349.1 GCA_025351205.1 Deinococcus sp. | reverse complement strand
GTGGTGAATCTGGCGACGGAGCGGGCCATCGTCCGTTACGATCCGGGCCTGACCACGCCCCAGGCGCTGCTCGACAAGGTCAGAGACGTGGGCTACGAACCCGTCACGTCTACCCTCGATCTCGGCGTTCAGGGCATGACCTGCGCCAACTGCGTGGGCCGGGTTGAGCGGGCGCTGGGTAAGGTGGAGGGCGTGCTGAGCGCCAACGTCAACCTGGCCACCGAGCGCGCCACGGTGCAGTACCTGCCGTCGGCGCTCAGCCTGGGACAGCTCAAGGCCGCCATACGTGACAGCGGCTACGAGGTGCTGGACTCTCCGATTGGTCAGGACCGCAGCGACGCTGAACGTGAAGCGAAGGAGAAGGAGGTTCAGGTTCTCTGGCGCTCAGTGCGCTTCAGCGCCGTGTTCGCTGTGCCACTGCTGCTGCTCTCCATGCTGCCGATGCTCTACATGCCCCTGGAAATGTGGCTGACGGCTCGGCTCGGTTCCGGCATGAACTGGCTGATGCTGGCGCTGGCGATTCCGGTACAGTTCGGCCCCGGGCGGCGTTTCTATCGTCAGGGCTGGGCCGCGCTGCGTCACCGTTCACCCGACATGAACACGCTGGTGATGATCGGCACCAGCGCAGCCTTCTTCTACAGCCTGCTGGTCACGCTCGCCCCCGGCATCTTCCCCACTGGTACGGCGCACGTCTACTACGAAGCGTCGGCGGTGGTCGTCACCCTGATTCTGCTGGGCAAGTATTTCGAGGCGCTGGCCAAGGGCCGCAGCAGCGAGGCCATGAAGAAGCTGCTGAACCTCCAGCCCAAGACGGCCCGGGTGCTGCGGAACAGCACCGAACTGGAGCTGCCCACCGATGAAGTGCTGGTTGGTGACTTAATCTCGGTTCGCCCAGGCGAGAAGATTCCGGTGGACGGAGAGGTGGTGTCTGGCAGTTCCTACGTTGACGAATCGATGATTACCGGCGAGAGCGTACCCGTGCGGAAGGAAGCAGGAACCGCCGTGGTAGGCGGCACCATCAACCAGACTGGAGCCTTTCAGTTCCGCGCGACGAAGATCGGCGCTGACACCGCGCTGGCCCAGATCATCAAACTCGTCGAGAGCGCCCAGGGCAGCAAGCCGCCGATCCAGGGTCTGGCCGACTCGGTGGTGCGCGTCTTCGTGCCGGTGGTGCTGGGCATCGCGGCGCTTACCTTCCTGGCCTGGATGGTCTTCGGCGGCCCGCAGGCGCTGAGCTACGCGCTGGTCAACACGGTGGCGGTGCTGATCATCGCGTGTCCGTGTGCGATGGGCCTCGCCACCCCGGTGAGCGTGATGGTCGGTACGGGCAAGGCCGCAGAGCTGGGCGCACTATTCCGGAACGGCGCGGCGCTGGAAGGCTTGCAGGGCGTACAGGTGGTGGCGCTCGACAAGACCGGCACCCTGACCGAGGGCAAGCCGAGCCTTACTGATCTACTGTTGACCCCCGGCTCCTTGCGGGCCGAGGTGCTGAGTCTGATTGCCTCGGCAGAACAGCAGAGTGAGCATCCAATTGCCAGGGCCATTATGGACGCGGCGAAAGAAGATGGCCTCGCCCTCACGTCCACCCAGTATTTCGAAGCGGTGCCGGGCTTCGGCCTGGCCGCCACTGTCGCTGGGCGGCTGGTGAATGTAGGTGCTGATCGTTATATGGCGCAGCTAGGGCTGGATGTGCAAGTGTTCAGTGCTCAGGCGACCCGGATGGGCGACGAGGGCAAGAGTCCGCTGTACGCCGCCATCGACGGGCATCTGGCGGCCATCCTGGCCGTGGCCGACCCCATCAAGGCTGGCAGCCTGGAAGCGGTGAAAGCGTTACACGCCCAGGGACTTCAGGTCGCCATGATCACCGGAGACAACGCCCGCACCGCGAACGCCGTCGCCCGTCAGCTGGGCATTGACACCGTGCTGGCCGAGGTGCTGCCCAGCGGCAAGAGCGACGCCATCAAAGCCTTGCAGGCCAAAGGTCAGAAGGTGGCCTTCGTGGGAGACGGGATCAACGACGCGCCCGCCTTGGCGCTGGCCGACGTGGGCCTGGCCATCGGAACGGGCACCGACGTGGCTGTGGAGAGCGCCGACGTGATCCTGATGAGCGGCGACCTGCGCGGCGTGCCCAACGCCATCGCGCTCAGCCGCACCACGCTGTCCAACATCCGGCTCAACCTGTTCTGGGCGTTCGCCTACAACGTGCTGCTCATTCCGGTGGCGGCGGGGGCACTGTATCCGGCCTTCGGCTGGCGGCTCAGCCCGGTGTTGGCCGCCGCCGCGATGGGCTTTTCCAGCGTGTTCGTGCTGAGCAACGCTCTGCGGCTGAGGGGGTTCAAGCCGCCAGTTGCGCCAAGCCCCACCAGGCGGCCCCTTCATCAGCTTCCGGCTCCGGCCACCACAACGGGAAAACTCACATGACCAAACTCAGTGTCGGACCCTGGGTGGCGGCTCAGAAGCTCCCAAGCAAGGACGTTGCCTTAAACCGTCTGGCTTTCCTCGAACGCGCCCGTACCCGTGTCCAGACGCCCACCGTGGCTGGCCTTCCCCTGGTTGGCCTGGGCGGCTCCTGCGGCAAACCCTGCTTTGCGCTGCCGTACGTGCTGACCTGGACCGACGAGAACACCCGGGCGTTAGAGGCACTGGCGGCGCGGTTTGACTGTTTCGTGGAGTACGGCGCGTACCCGCACCTGAAACAGCATGACGGCGGGCAGGAGGTGGCAGCGGTGCAGGACTGGAGCACCTTCGGCATGGTGTTCATGCGGCCCGGATACGAGCAGGGCCTGGAACTGCTTTCCAGGTTGGCAGAGACTCTGCATCCATCCGCCGCCGGTTGAGCAGAGTTCACTCCGAGTCGATACCGCTCTGGGTGGTAGATGCGGACCTCCGCTGAGCTGGTATACCCTGAAGACACCACAGGAGGGCACATGACCACCAACCCTGCCGTCTCTTCCCGTTCCCAGAGCCGCATCACGCCCGTTCGCTGGCAGGCCACCACCAGACAGCACCTGATGACCCTGCTGGTCGGCTTCTGGTTGATGATCGGGATTTTCGTGGACGGCTGGGCACACAACCATCTGGGCGGGACGCTGGAAACCTTCTTCACGCCCTGGCACGCCATCTTCTACAGCGGCTTCCTGGCCACCGCCCTGTGGATCGGCTGGCTCGGACAGCAGGGTGTCCGGCAGGGTCGGCAGGGTCTGGTCGCCTTCCCGGACGGCTACGAACTGGGGGCCATTGGCGTGATGGTGTTCGCGCTCGGTGGCCTGGGCGACATGATCTGGCACACCCTGTTCGGCATCGAGGTGGGCATTGACGCGCTTCTCTCGCCCACCCATCTCCTGCTGTTCCTGGGCGCAGAACTGCTGGTGCTCTCGCCGCTGCTGGCCTGCTGGCGCGCCCCTACTTCCAGGCGTGCGCCCGGTCAGGGGGTGTGGCCCGCCGTGCTGTCGATGACCGCCGCACTGAGTTTCGCCTCGTTCATGCACATGTACGCCTGGGCACTGGTCGATCTGCCCAACGCCGCAAGTTACGACGGTGCCCGGTCGCTGCTGACCTCCACCCTACTGACAGGGCTGATGCTGAGCGCCCCGGTGCTGCTGCTCCTGCGCCGCTGGCAGCTCCCGTTCGGGGCGGTGGGCCTGATGTATCTGCTCAACACGGCGCTGATGCGCGGCATGGCGACGGAATTGGGCAACCTGCCGATCATCTTCGTGCTGGCCCTGCTGGCTGGTCTGGCCGCCGATCTGCTGATCTCCTGGTGGCGGCCTTCGCCGGGCAGGCCACTGGCGTACCGGGCATTTTCCGTGCTGCTGCCATTGTTGCTCTGGGTGCCGTTTTTTGCCGGGGCACATGTCGTCGGGGCACAGGGAATGAACGCTTTTGGGGCGAGTCTGGAACTGTGGACAGGGGCCTGTGTGATGTCGGCCCTGGGTGGCCTGGTGCTGAGCACCCTGATCGTGCCACCCTCGCTGCCTGCGGAAACGCTGGAAGACGGCGGGCACAAGGAGTGATGGCGTAACCGAGAGTGTTTATGGAACACAGTCAGCCTGAACCACCAATCTCAGTACAGCTTGATCGGGCCTGAAGCGTCCATTGTGAGCACCTTCACCCTTGACGGACTTTTACATGATTCTGACAGGCCACCTCTTATGCTGAGATTCTCACCACGGAGGTTCAGATGACAACCAAGATGAATGTCAGCCCGGAACTGCAAGCCTGCATCGATGCCTGCCTGAGCTGCCTTGCTGCCTGCGAACACTGCGCCACGGCCTGTCTGGCCGAGGACGACGTCAAGATGATGGCTGAGTGCGTGCGCCTCGACCGCGACTGCGCCGACGCCTGCGCCTTCACGGCCCGGCTGCTGATGCGCGGCAGCGACCTGCACCCGCAGGCCTGCCGGATGTGCGCCGAAGCCTGCGAACGCTGCGCCGCCGAGTGCGAGAAGCACGCTGCCCACCATGACCACTGCCGCCAGTGTGCGGAGGCCTGCCGCAGGTGCGCCGAGGAGTGCCGCAAGGTGGCCGCTTGAGGTCAAGCCATTAGACGAACGGCTGTGGACGGGGAGAGGTGAGGAGAGCAGCTCCGGTGTAAATGATTGTGTCTGAGCTGACCTCGCAGCCGAGGCTCTTCACTACGCCTGCTCCTGGGACGCATTCACTGAATTCCGAAACTGTTTTCCTCGAAACTCGATAAAGTTTCCATAAATATTTTTACCGAATCTTTACAAAGCCTGTGCTTAACTGGCGATTGTGAAATTCAACCTAATAGCGTCGCTGACCTGCGCCCTGCTGAGCGTTGCACAGGCCGCAACCAGTGCCTATACCGTCAAAGCGGGTGATACCATTTACGGCATCGCCAGAGTCGGGAAGATCAACCTGACGGCGCTGGGAGCGGTCAATCCCAGGTTAGACCTGTCCAGGGCGCTTCAGATCGGGCAGGTGATCCAGCTGCCGGTCATCACCCGAACCGCAGGTCAGCCACAGGCCGCCGTGATCCGCAACGCCAGCATCCGGGTGAGCTGGAGCCTCCCGGTCCAGGGCGTCATCACCACGCCTTACTACGGGACTCCTGAACACGCTGGGATCGACATCGCGGCTCCGGCGGGAACACCCATCCGGGTGTCTAAACCGGGAACGGTCACCGAATCCCGTTTCGATGCCCGCACGGGCTGGGGCTGGACGGTGGTCGTCGATTACGGCGGAGGTGCACTGGCGCGCTACAGCCATAACCAGATGAATCTGGTCAGGGTCGGCGATACGGTGCAGCCAGGGCAGGTGATCGCCCGGCTCGGATCGACGGGCAACAGCACCGGCCCCCACGTTGATTACCGGGTGACCTTCAATGGTGTTCCCGTCAATCCACTCTCGTTGCAGTAGAGGAGACGCCTGTCTACACCTCTACCTTTCATGGGGTTCTTCGGGGCTAAGCTGACGTGCCTGCGGGCAGCGAAAAAGTGAAGACGCTGCCGCCTACCGCACTGGAGAAAACGGTCACGTCGCCGACCATCGCCCGGGCCAGCCCACGGGCGATGGTCAGGCCCACGCCGGTTCCGCCTCCACCCGTAGCGGCCCGCGAGCGCGACAGGTCGGTGCGGTAGAAGCGCTCGAAGATGCGGCGCTGATCCTCCGGTGCCAGCCCCGGCCCGTCGTCCTGGACCCGGATCGCCACGCCTTTCGCAGTCTGTGCCGCCGCCACCCGTATGGTTCCGCCCGGAGGCGTGTACTTCACGGCGTTGCTCAGCAGGTTGGCGAGCACCTGCGCGGCCCGTTCGGGGTCGGCCTGAACAGTCAGTGCCTGTTCAGCCGGTGTGACCACCAGCGTCAGGCCTCTGTTCTCCGCCAGCAGGCTGAAGCGCTCCTGTGCCGCGCTCAGAAGATCGGCCACCGTGATGGTCCTGACCTGGAGGTCGATCTTCCCGGCTTCCACCCGCGAGACCAGGCTCAGGTCTCCGGTCAGGCGTTCCATCGCCCGTGTTTCACGCAGGATCGCCGCCGAGGCGTGACCTGGCGGCAACACCCCGTCATTCAGCGCCTCAGCGTAGCCCTGAAGAGCAGTCAGGGGCGTCCGCAGCTCGTGGGCGACGTTGGTGATGAGTTCGACCCGCGAGGCCTCGACTTCTGCGAGCGTGCGGGCCATCCTGTTGAAGTTGCGGGCCAGGTCGGTCAGTTCGTCCTGGCCCTCCTCCGGCAGCCGCCGCAGGTAGTTGCCCTCGGCAATCGCCAGGCTGCCCGCACTGAGCAGCCGAACCGCGCGCACCACCCGGCGCGCCGCGAGGTAGGCGGTCAGAAACGACAGACACAGCGCAATCCCGGAGGCGACGAGCAGCGCCCCGGTGAAGGTGTCGCGCATGCCCCGGCTGAGGTCGTCACGCAGGGACCGGCCTGCCGGACCGATCAGGGCCGCCATCTCCTCGACGTGGTGGCTGATGAAGGTGGGGGCCAGGAGTTCTGCCAGGACGAACAGGGCGGCGACCGTCAGCGCGACGACCGAGGCATGGGAAAGAAACAGGCGGGGCAACAGGCGCACGGGTCAGACCCTCCTGGTCAGCCTGGATACCCGGAGAGGTGTCTCTGGGGCCGGAAAGACTTTCACTGGTTCACTGGAGTCAATCATAATCTCTGAAACGGTAGCCGAATCCCCGGACGGTCTCGATGAAGGTGGGCGCTTCGAGGTCATCGTTCAGTTTGCGCCTGAGCATCTGGATGTTCACGTCCACGACCCGCTCGGTGCCCACGAACTCCGGTCCCCAGACCCGTTCGAGCAGGCGCTCCCGGCTGAACGCGATGCCAGGGTGCCGGGCGAGAGTGAGCAGCAGCTCGAACTCGGTGCGGCTGAGCGGCACATCACTGTCACCAAGGGTGACGGTGCGGGCCTGTGCCCCGATCACCAGTGTGCCCAGGGTGATGACGTCCCGGACGTTGGCCCGCCTCAGCAGCGCCTCCACCCTGGCGACCACCTCTCTGGGACTGAAGGGCTTGACCACGTAATCGTCCGCGCCGGACTTGAGACCGCGCACCCGGTCCTCCTCGTCTCCCCGCGCGGTCAACAGCAATAGCGGCAGATTCGGATAGTCCACCCTGGCCCGCCGCGTCAGGTCCACACCGCTCTGCCCCGGCAGCATCCAGTCCAGGATGGCGACGTCGACGCCGCCGAGTTCGCGTTCGGCGTCCAGACCATTACTCGCCAGGATGACGTCGTGACCGTCGTTTTTCAGATACGCACTCAGGATTTCCAGAATGGCCGGGTCGTCGTCCACCACCAGCACTTTTGCCATGTTCCTCCGAATCAGAAAGGGAGACACACCTGAACATCCGGGCGCGCCTCCCTATAGTGACTGCCGAGGCGGGACAATTCCCGGCGAAGCGGCCCGTTTTTACTGCTTGAGCAGCCAGGTGCGGAAGTCGTACATTTCCTTAGCCTGGGCGAGCACGATGTCCTGCGCGATGCTCAGCACCCTGGGGTCGCTGCTGCGCTGCAAGGCGACCTTTGCCATGTCGATGGCAGAAGAATGGTGCGGCAGCATGCCCTGTACGAAGGCAACGTCGGGGTTCTTGGCACTCTTGACCATCTGGCCCATGCCCTTCATGGGGTCCATCATGGCGACCATCTTGGGGTCAGAGCCGCCCAGGGGCTTGAGTAGCGCCGTCATGGTCGTGATCTCGGCCTGCTGCGACTTGATGATTGCGGTGGCCCAGGTCTTAACCTGCGCGTCCTTGCTGACCGGGAGCACGGCCTGAGCCATGCCCAGCGCGGCCTGATGGTGTGGAATCATCATGCTCAGGAAGGCGCGGTCAAACGCCTTGCCGCTCAGCTTTTCCAAGCTGGCCGTGGACATGGCGGACATTCTGGACATGTCCATGCCGCCCATACCAGACATGTTTGTGCTGGGCATGGTGGTGCCGGTGGCTGCTGGTTTGCCCATGTCCATACCTGGCATGGTGCCCTGCGCCAGGGCGCTGCCCAGGAAGAGAGTGGAGGTAAGGATCAGGACCTTCAGGGGAGAGTTCTTGGTGGGGTTCATCTTGTCTGACAGACTAGACACGTCCTGTAAGGATCGTGTAAAAGCACTGCGCCAGAGCAGAACATCAAGGCGATACGGCCTGAATGAGCGGATTCTTACCAGGCGATAAAATTTCAGAATGAAGATATGTTCAGCGTTCCACGAAGTGCCTTCAGGGCCGCTGTTGTCGTGACTCTGCCCGAAATACGCGCAACCACCTGGCCCTGCCGATTCACAAACACGGTTTCAGATCTGTTCCCCACCTGGTAGGCAGCAGTCAGGTGTCCGGAGGTGTCGATCACTTCCGGCACACCTGGGATGAGCGTCGCCCCGTTGACGGACCGACTCCTGAGCGCCCGATTGCGAAACACGTTGAGAAGAACCACGCCCTGATCTGCATATTCGAAGGCCAAGTCACGAAGAAGACGGTCATCGCGCTGGCAAGACGCACATTGACCCGTAAAAAAGTGCAGGATCTGTGGTCGGCCCAGCAGGCTGCTCGCCGGGATGCGCTGCCCGTCCGCCCCCGTGAATACGGGCTGTTCGGAGGTGGAAGAGACGGAGCCTCCACCAGCCAGGACCAGGGACAGAAATGGCAGAGAAAAACTCAGGAGCCACCTTGACAGTCTGAACAATGGTCTCGTCATGCTCCCCAATTCTCGGTCAGCCGAGATACAAGATCCCCACACGGTTTCTGTGTCCCTTAGCCAGCAGTGCGTAGTCACAGATCATACTCCCTACATTGCCGATCTCGCCGTAAACCGTGTCTTAAATTCCCAGTGGCCGCAGCAGTTCATTCGCTGGTTTCTGGAGCGCGCCGTCCGTTCAACCTTATCCTCATGTGGATACCTCACCATGAACAGTTGCGTATGACTCCTCCCTCCCGCCGTCAGGTTCTTCAGTGGCTCTCCGGTTCCGCTCTTTCACTCGGTGCGTCCAGTCTGGCCGCTGGCACGTCCACCAGACCTGTGCCGGGCCGCCTGCCGCTTCCCCTGGTTCAGTCTTCCAGCTTTCCCACTGCGCCCATTCCAGGGGCCACGCAGCCGCTCGCTCCAGGCGAACGTCTGGCCCCCAGGCTCCCCCGGCTCCAGATCCCCGACTTGCCGGAAGTCCACCGCTGCGAGTATGCCGTGAGCGGCGTGCTGGAGGCCGCGCACGTTATCCTGCTGGTTCCCTCAGCCCAGATCAGGCCCGATCACGCCGAATCGCTGGCGCGAACCGCTGTTCAGAAGACCTTCGCTGCCCGCAGCAGCCTGAGTGAGGTGGCGGTCAGTGTTTACCGAACCGAGGGATACATGGGTTTTGGTGGCCCTGCTCCTCTCCTCACGGCTTCGGTTCCAAAGACGAGGCTCAGCGACTTTCTCCAGGATTTTGGGCGTGCCGGGAAAGTCTACGACCGGGCCTGGATCAATCCCGACGCTGCCCCGTCCGCTCAGCGTTCACCGTCGCGCGAACTCGAACGTGCCCCGGTCTTTGTGGGCACCCCGGCGGGGCTGACCCGCCAGCGGGTGTTGCAACTGGCCGCCCAGCTCAGTGGTGGCGTCCACGGGGGGCTGTTCTTTCACGGCAATCCACTTCGACCGAACGCGGCACTGTCGTTCGACGACGCGCCGCATCCGATCTATGCGCCGCTTCTGCTCGACACGCTGCGGCGGGCGGGTGTGAACGCCACCTTTTTTTGTATCGGGCGCAATGCCCGCGCCTATCCGTACTATGTGCGCGACATGGTGGGCCAGGGGCATGAAATCGGGAACCACACCTTTCATCATGTACGGCTCACCGAGCTGCCCGCCGACACCGTACAGGACGAGCTGGAGCAGTGTAACGCTGTGCTGACGGGCATTACCGGGAGGCCGGTGAAGTATTTCCGGCCACCGGGTGGGCGCTATTCGCCAGAAACCCTGATGATTGCCCGGTCCCTCGGCCTGACCACCGCGTTCTGGACCGATGATCCCGCCGATTTCGACAACCCCGGCCAGAGTGTGCTCGAAGATCGGCTGTCCCGGAACCTGCGTCCCGGCGGCATCGTGCTTTTGCACGACAACGTGCTCGAAAGTCTGAGGGTGCTGCCAAGGTTCGTCGAGTACGCTTCCCAGCGGCGGGTCAAGCTCGATACCGTTGCCGACCTCGCAGAACTCGCCTGAAAGCAGACTGGGCCGTCAGTCTCCCGACCACAGTTCATCACATGCCGTCTGCTGGAGTGCTGTCGTTGGTGACCTGACCTCCTCCTGGACCTTCTTTCAGGGCCTCTCCATGCCCATCAGATCGCGGGCCGCCATCGTCTGAAGCTGACCGCCCGACACCACCCTGATGAACGTCACCAGCCCGCCCATCTCGGCCTCATGGGTCGCGCTTCCCTCCGAGCCTGGGCCGGGGTTCACGGTGTGGTCCATGACGTGGCAGTGCAGCATCCAGGTGCCGGGGTTGTTCGCCACGAACTCGATGTCTGCGGTCTGTGAAGCCCCGAGCATCACGGTGTTCGCCCGTTCCGGCTGAGGCAGGTCATTCCCGTCCCGCGCCACGATCCTGAAGGTGTACCCGTGCAGGTGCATCACGTGGGTCTCCTCGGCGCTGGCATTCACCAGCCGCAGCCGCACCGTGTCGCCCTGACGCACCGTGGCCGCCGGGGCATCGGGGTACGCCTCACCGTTCACCGCGAACAGGTTCTCGCTCTCGCTGCGGTCCACTTTGAACGAAGCCACCTCGGCCAGCAGATCGACCTGGCCAGGGGTGCTGGCCGCCTGCTGCTGCGGGTCGATGATCAGCTCACCGTGCAGGCCTGCGTCCATCTGGAAATCGTCGTTGACGTGTGAGTGGTAGAAGTGCGTGCCGATCATCTGCCGCGTGACGGTGAAGCGGTAGGTGAAGCTCTGGCCAGGCTTCACCGCGTCCTGGGTCACCATCGGAACGCCGTCCTGACTTTCAGGGACCGCCAGACCGTGCCAGTGCAGGGTGGTGGCCTGCGGCAGGGTATTCTTCAGCACCACCGCGACTTTCTCGCCCACCCACCAGCGCATCAGCGGGCCGGGCGTGCCGCCGTTATAGCCCCAGACGGTCACGGTGCGGCCTGGGGCCACCTGCCAGCGGAAGGCGCTGGCGGTCAGGGTGAACTGGCGAGTGCCGTCCGGCAGCACCGTTGGGGTCAGGGCCTGTTCCCGCAACAGGGCCTGTGAGTGCTGCCGCTGGGTCAAAGCCACCTGGGCGGGCAGGTTGACCAGTGGCGCGGCAACCTGAATCACGTCCCCGTCGGCAGCGACGGTCGCAGAACCACTGCCGCTGCCGCTGTCGCTGCTGCCGTTCAGGGCCGCCACCGCCCCAGTACCCCAGCCCACCGAGAAACCCAGAATCACGGCGGTCATCAGCAGGTACTGGCCCGCCACCTGCCGCACGCTGGCAAACAGTTCCTTGAGGACGTAGAGAATCGCGCCACCGGCCATCGCCAGCACGAAGACGTTGAACACGGGATTGGTCCAGAGGCTGCCCAGAAGCGTGCCGACCAGCGTTGGCCCGCCGCCGATCAGGCCCAGCAGCAGCAAGGTCTTCCAGGGTAGCCGGGCCTTGCCGCAGAGGCTCGGACCCACGATGCCGAAGCCCTCGGTGGCGTTGTGCAGGGCGAAGCCCATGATCAGCCCGATGCTCAGGCCGATCTTGCCCTGGGCGTAGGTCTGCCCGATGGCGAGACCTTCACTGAGGTTGTGCACGCCGATGGCGGTGGCGATCATGTACGACAGGTGCTGGGCGGAGGTGCCTTTCGCAGTGCGGATCAGCCGCTGCTCAATGGCCACCAGTCCGACGAAGCCCAGCAGCAAGCCACCGATCATCGCAAGGATCAGGACGGTGCCCACTGACCAGGAGGTCCGCAGGGCGGCGGTGGTCTGCCCACTGGCCTCCCCCAGAATCTCGACCAACAGAAACAGCAGGATGCCGGCGGCCAGCATGCTCAGGGCGCTGCGCGCGGTGGCCCCCAGCCGCTTCATCCGGCCCACCGGCAGGCCGATGAAGATGGTCCCCCCGGCGATCAGGCCGAGCAGCAGCAGGGTCGGAAGGTTCAGCGTGGCAGGCATGCCATCACGCTAGGCTGGGATGATCTTAATGTCAAGTATCCTGCTCAGGATTGTCTACTTTATGGCCCCTCTCTATGCCAGCTGGTCCGAGAACCGCCCGATCAATAAGTGTTGCCAGACAGACTTGCAGGTATCAGAAAATCACCTGATAGCTCATCGCCCAGCCTGTGGTGCGACAATGGGCACCGATGACCCGCCCCCGTACCCCAAAACCTAAACCCGAGCAATCCACCGCCCAGCGCCTTTCCAGCGTCGTCAAGTCGGTGCGCGACAGCATGCGCAAGGACAAGGGCCTGAGCGGCGACGCCGACCGCCTGCCGATGCTCACCTGGCTGATGTTCCTGAAGTTCCTCGACGACCTGGAAGAGACCGCCCAGGCCGAGGCGGAGTTCGGAGGCCGCACCTACCGCCCGGTGCTGGAGGGCGTGTACCGCTGGCGCGGCTGGGCCAGGAGCGACCTGACCGGCGATGACCTGCTGGCCTTCGTGAACCAGGAGAAATACGAGCTGCATCCGGGCCAGGAGATGCCGGGCCTCTTTGCCTACCTCAAGGGCCTGCAAGGCGAGGGTCAGCGGGACCGGCGCACGGTGGTCTCGGAGATCTTCAGAGGCGTGCAGAACCGCATGCAGAGCGGGTATCTGCTCAAGGAGGTGGTGCAGAAGCTCGACGCCCTGGACTTCACCAGCAGCGACGAGAGCCACACGCTCGGTGCCTTGTACGAGGGCATGCTCAAGGACATGCGCGACGCCGCCGGGGACGCGGGCGAGTTTTATACCCCGAGAGCGGTGGTGCGCTTCATGGTCAAGGCGCTCGACCCGCACCTGGGCGAGACGGTGCTCGACCCCGCGTGTGGGACTGGCGGCTTTCTGGTAGAAACCTTCGAGCATCTGCGCGAACAGGTGAAGACCACCGAGGACGCCGAGCTGCTCCAGGCCCGCAGTGTGCTGGGCGGCGAGGCCAAGCCGCTGCCCTACCTGCTGGCCCAGATGAACCTGACGCTGCACGGTCTGGAGTCGCCGCAGATCGACAGCGGCAACAGCCTTCGGCACAACCTGGCCGACCTGGGAGACCGCGACCGGGTGGACGTGATCCTGGCGAACCCTCCTTTTGGCGGCGAGGAAGAGAAGGGCATTCAGAACAACTTCCCCGCCGACAAGCGCACGGGCGAGACGGCGCTGCTGTTCATGCAGCTGATCATGCGGAAGCTGCGCCGCCCTGCTGGCAAGACACGCGGGGGCCGGGCCGCCGTGGTGGTGCCCAACGGCTTCCTGTTCGCCGACGGGGTGGGTGCCCGCATCAAGGCCGAGCTGATGGCCGAGTTCAACCTGCACACCATCGTGCGGCTGCCCAACGGGGTGTTTGCGCCATACACCAGCATTCCCACCAACATCCTGTTCTTCGAGCGCGGTGAGCCGACGGGCACCGTCTGGTACTACGAGCACGCCTTGCCGGAGGGCCGCAAGAACTACACCAAGACGCAGCCGGTGCAGTTCGAGGAGTTCGCGCCGCTGCTGGCGTGGTGGAACAACCGCGAGGAGAACGGGCGGGCATGGCGGGTGGACGCCAGTGTGCTGGCCGCCAACAGCTTCAACCTGGACGTGAAGAATCCCAGCGCCGCGCAGGACTTCGAGCACATGCCGCCGGAGCAGCTGCTGGCCGACATTCTGGACAAGGAGCGCCGCATCCTGACGCTCCTGGAAGAGTTGCAGGCCGAGCTTGAGAAGAAGGCGGAAGTACATGCCTGAGTGGAAGCGGGTGAGGTTGGGCGAGGTTTTGACGAGATCACGAGATCTGATTGAGCTTCAACCAGACGAGACATACAGACAAATCACGGTCCGGTACTGGCATAACGGAGTTGTGCAGCGAGAGACCAAGCTCGGCGCAAACATTGGCACCAGCCGGCAACATGTTGCCAGGGCTGGGCAATTCATTATTTCCAGCATCGACGCCCGGCATGGAGCATCTGGGCTTGTTCCAGTCGAACTCAACGACGCCATAGTGACCAACGATTTTTGGCTGTTCGATTTGGACACATCTCGCCTTGATCCTTTGTGGTTGGACCAGTATGCAGCGACGACGGGCTTCGTAGATGCGTGCACTGCGGCAAGTGAGGGTAGTACCCGCCGCGTACGACTCCAACCTGATCTCTTTGCCTCTATCGAAATCCCCCTTCCGCCTTTGCCTGAGCAGCGGCGCATCGTCGCCCGCGTCAAGGGGCTTCTAGGGAAGGTAGAGGAAGCGCGGAGGCTGAGAGCTGAAGTGCAGACCGAGCAACGCGAACTTCTACAGGCGATAGCGTACCGATCAGACCTCAGCGACGAGGAAAAACTCAAAGCTGGCTGGCGGCACATGTCGCTGGCTGAAGTGTTGCGACCTGACGCACAACGGGAAGTGGTCAGGGCCGATGGGTCATACCCAAATTTCGGGATTTATTCCTTTGGGCGTGGTTTATTTGTGAAACCAAACATCTCTGGTCTCGACACCAGCGCTCAGGCTCTCTACAAGGTGAGCGCAGGACAATTCATATATAGCCGTTTGTTCGCCTTCGAAGGGTCATACGGTGTGGTCGGGCCTGAATTTGATGGATATTACGTCTCGAATGAATACCCGACGTTCACCATTAACGCTGATGTAGCAATTGTGGAGTTTCTGAGCGCCTATTTCGCTAGGCCCAGACTGTGGCCGACGCTGGCGATGGGGAGCAAGGGTTTAGGCGATAGGCGGCAACGCATTCAGCCGGAACAAATTCTGGGCCACGAACTCCTTGTACCACCAATGCAACTCCAACACGAACTGAAAACCGCCTATAAAGCTGTGCAGGCGATGACCTCAACCTCGACAATCAGCGGTGAACATGCCAACGCCCTTCCCTCGGCCATTCTTGCTCAGGCGTTTGCGGGGGCGCTGTAGGTATGGATAGTGCTCGCCCAGTAACACTTATCCTCAATGGTCATGAGCGCACTCTCGCCGTTACTTACCCTAAAGATCACCCGGACGGCGGGCAAGAGCTGACCCTTGTGTTGCGTGAGCCAGGCAGGGGTGGGGAGCGATTGCACCGCGCTCAGTTCTACGTCATGAGCGCGATTGTGGAAGGGGGGGAGGAACTTTACGGCGGCCAACTGCCAATTCCCCAAGATCTGATGATTGACGCGGTACATCTGTTCCTAGAGTGGGTTCAGGCTCATCCTGATGATGAGTCGCCGCCAGATAAGCTGTTCTTGAAGCCGGAGGATGTACAACGGTTTCGGCAAGCCACCCCGAATCGGAACGTTCTCCGCAAGCAAATCAGAGAGCTGTTCGCTAGGCTAGATTCTGATCACCCGAACGTTACGCTGGATTCTTGGGGACTGGCGGTGATGTTGGGAACAACCCACCATGATGCCCAGGGCGTAGCGCAGTCACTGGTAAGGGCCAACGTCTTGACCGAGGCCGAATGGCACTTCCGGCTGCACCCTGCCGAAGCGGAAAGGTTGGAACGTGCCGCCGAAGTAATGCCACCTGCCCGGCCAACATCCATTCCACCCGACTTTAGTGCCCTGACGCCAGACCTTCGGTACGCCGATCTGCTCACCAGCCGCTGGCAGGAGGCAGAGGCGATGTTTGCAGCAGGAGCGTGGCGATTCACCGTCATTGCTCTAGGCAGCCTCCTGGAGGGCGCATTACTCGCACGGTATCAGCGCGACGGTATTAAAATCCCCGGCACTCTGAACGACATGATCAAGGGTGCCCAGCAGCACGGCTGGTTTCAACCGGCCAGAATATGGGGCAGTCATGTTGTGCGTGAATATCGGAATTATATTCATCCAGAGCGTGAGTTCCAGGAGCCAGAGACTATAGATGAAGGCACATGCAACATCGTCTGGTCAATTATTCGATCAGCCATTAATGATCTGGTGAAATCTTGATCGGCGCTTGCAGAGATGGGCTTATTGTCAGGCTGGAGGCTGTCTGATGGTTATTGACCTCTCCACCCTCGCAGGCTGGCTGAATGCCCGCGAAGGCGAACGGCTGGAGTTCAAGGCGGCCAGAGACTCGTACAGCCCTGAAAAGCTGACCAGGTACATGGTGGCCCTGGCAAACGAGGGCGGCGGCCATCTGGTGATGGGTGTCACAGACAGGATGCCCCGGCAGGTCTGCGGCTCACAGGCGTACTCGGAATACGCAGACCGCCAGAAGGAACTGACCACTTTGCTGCGCCTGCGGATCACGGTCACAGAACTGCATCACCCGGACGGGCGGGTGCTGGTGTGGTCGGTTCCCAGCCACCACCGGGGCGTGCCGATCAAGTATCAGGACGTGTACTGGGCCAGGTCTGGAGAAAGTCTGGTCAGCATGACTGAGGAGCGGTTGCGTGAACTGCTGGGCGGGTATTCACATGGCTGGGACTTCAGCGCCGAGATTTGCCAGGGAGCGACCCTGGCCGACCTCGATCCGGCCTACACGCTGCGGTTCAGGCAGCTCTGGGCGCTCAGAGCTACACGCAACATGCAGGACAGGGCCGAGGCTGAACGCCGAAGCCGCGAGATTCTGGACAAGACCGACGAGCAGGCCCTGGCAGACAGTTCGCTGCTGGAACCGGAAGGCGTGACCTACGCTGCCCTGATCCTGATGGGCCGTGAGCGGTCACTGACGCGGTATCTGCCGCAGGCCGAGGTGATTTTCGAGTGCCGTGCAGACCGCGCCAGCATCGGCAACCAGGTACGCGAAAACCACAGGCGAGGTTTCCTGGGCTACTTCGATACCTTGTGGGATGCGATAAACCAACACAACGACCCCTTCGAGTTTCCGGCGGGCATGCTCCGGCTGACCGCTTTCCCCTTCAATGAAGCCGTGGTGCGCGAGGGCGTGCTGAATGCCGTGGCCCACCGTGACTACCGCTCTCAGGATTCCGCATTCGTTCGGCAGTGGCCCTTTGAACTGGAGATCGAGAGTCCAGGCGGTTTTCCAGAAGGGGTCACGGCAGAAAACATCCTGGGCCAGCGCCGCTGGCGAAATCGGCGCGTGGCAGAGGCCCTGGAGCGTTGCGGACTGGTCGAACGCTCCGGCCAGGGCTATGACCTGATGCTCAGGGAGTCTCTGCGCGAGGCCAAGCCGCGTCCCAGCTATGAAGGCACCGACGATCAGCGCGTGCTGCTGCATCTGCGCGGCGCAGTCGAGAATCCTACCTTCCTCGGCGTGATGGACGCCATCGGCAACGAACGCCTGAAGACCTTCGATGTCCACGATTTCCTGATCCTGGATGAGGTCTTTCAGGCCGGAAGAACCTCCGCCGACAGAAAGCGGGTGGACCGTCTGACCGGCATGGGCATCATTGAGCGCGTGGGGCGGGGCAAACTCATGCTGGCCCGGCGCTTTTACACGGCGGCAGGGAAGACTGGGGCGTACACCAGAAGCAAGGGACTGGCGAGGCCACAGCAGAAAGAACTGCTGGTACAGCATCTTCAGGAAAGCCAGCCGCGAGGGGCCGCCGCCGGAGAACTCTCAGAGGTGCTGCCCTCCCTGACCCGCTTCCAGATCCTGAGCCTGCTCAAGGAACTTCGCCGTGAAAGACGAATTTACCTTCAGGGCGAACGGCGAAGCGCCCGCTGGTTCACCGGCCCCGATCCCCTGGACGCCGGATAACACTGACCCAGTGGTCTTCCGGACCGCAAAGTGCAACAAAACGGGCTGGCACAGTCACAATAGAAAACGGAATCTAGCGTCCCAGACAGCGTTTGTTTTGTGACATTGCCAGATTGAGCATCACAAAGTCTTTGAGATCGGGTGCCCCCTTTTCGTGGCTCGTGCGACTACATGCGTGTGCTTGTGCATCGTGCCCGAGGTTGGCGCTTTTCTCAGCCCATGACGACACAAAACGGCAGCCCGGAGGTTAACACATCATCAGACGCTTTACGGACAGGGGTTCATCCCTCCACTGAATCTTCAACTAAGAGTCACCTTACCTCCGCAGCGCCCAGGGCCACCCCAGGCCCGGTGCGTGGGGTGGCCCTGGGCGACTCCATCCTCGCTGACCGCGAGATGATGCGGAGGCAGGCCATCTCCCTTCTGGAGGGAAGGACGTCCACACTGTCGAGGTGCGGCACACTGTCAGACACTCAGGCAAGCGTCGGCGTCTATCGGCACGCGGGCGGCCATCTGGCCTTCGAGGGGGTGCATTACTGCTCACGCGTCTGGATTTGCCCGGTCTGTAGCCGGATCGTGATCCGTCGTCGTCAGCGCTATCTGCTTGCCCTGTGGGCATCTGTGAAGGCGAATGGAGGTCGGTGCGCGACTTTTTGCCTGACTGCTGGGTTTCCGGATGTGCTCACGCTCGCCGAGCGGTTACAACGATTGACGACGGCATTCTCGCACCTGACCAGCGACAGACAGAGCTTCGGAAGAAGGTGGCGAGGCGTGGGCTATCTCGGCTACAGCTTAACCGTGGAGAATCTGTACAACGACAGCAGTGAACACTGGCAGCCCCACCTGCATGGCACGGTCTTTTTTCAGAGCACAGTGCCCTGCGAGTTCCCGGAGTGGCTGTCCAAGTCCTGGAAGAACGCGATTGATCGAGAGGGGCTAAGCGGTGGTACTCATTCACTTGACCATGAGTTTGACGATGAGAGTGCTGCTGTGGCCTACGCTTGTAAGCCGATCCCCGATGAGGAGCCGACAGATTCGGCAAGACTCAGTCCATTTCAGGTGCTCCGAGCGTCCATGACCGGAGAAGTCCGGTACATCGACGCCTTCCGTGAGTATGCCGCCGCAACAGAGGGCATTCTGCAGCTCCGCAAGTCTGCTACGTTGTTCCAGAATCTATCTCTGCGGGGTAAAAGTGGGGTCACCCGACGCCTCGGGAGACTGCTCGACATGCTCACACCGGAAGATTACGTGGAACTCCACAGCGAACACCGGATCGGGCTGTATCTGGCAGGCCTACACCAGGAACTGCAACAACGGCAGCGAAAAGGCAGGCGTGCCCTGCGGGGCACACAGCAGTAGCGTGCCCCGAAAAAGCAAAGTTTGATTTTCGCCCGGCTGATTGAGGAGCGAGTTACAGCAGACCCGTCTTGGTATGCGCCCCACCGGGGCACTTCTCCGAGCTGAGGGGACCCGCCCCAGCATCTCTGGGCTTTTCGGCATATTGATCCGGAAAGGAGACGCTCCAGTGAACTGAGCCAGATGCTGCCTATCACCCAGCAGAACGACCAGATGTGGGTCGATGCCCGCTCCCTTCACCAGGCCCTCGGCATAGGCCGCGACTTCAGCACCTGGATCAACGCCCGAATTGAGAATGTCGGTGCAACCGAGAACGAGGAATATGCTGTGCTGGACAGTTCCCCCATTTTGGGGAACGGCTACAACCCCAAGCCTCGGATTGACTACCTGCTCTCCATCGACCTCGCCAAGGAGGTGGCGATGCTGGAGAAGAACGACACCGGCAAGGCCATCCGGCGCTACTTCATCGAGGCCAGGAAGGCAAGACCAATAATCGACAAACTCGATCTCGAGAGAAAGCCTCTAAAGTCCCACTGGGAGGACGTCCACAGAGGTACGCCATACCGAACGACGACCAGCATTGCTTCCGGTTGAGCCTGTCACGGAACAACGAAACCATGGTGGCCCTGGAGGCAGGATCGGGCAAAACTTTTCTTCAGCTCGGGAGGCGAGCACCCCGTTCCAGGCACTCGAGAATCGACGCGAAAAAATAAAAAAATCCTGAGCCGCCGCTCCCACCCGGAGGCAACTCGATTTACGCTTCCTGAGCACCCCCCCCTGGGGTCTCGGAGGCATCAGGGTCGAATTCCAGCAGGTCAGACAGCTCGACCGGGCGGCCCAGTACCCTCAAAGCCACCATCAGGTCGGCCAGAGTCTTGAAGTCCACCCGGCTCAGGGGCTTGTCGCCGTCGGCCATGCGGTACACCGTCGGGATACGGGTTAGGCCACCCATCTCCTTAGCAACCGCATAGGCAGTCAGGTTGTGGGCCTTAAGGTAAGCCGCGAGTTTCCAGCGAACGAGAGCCATATCAATGTTTACTGTAAGGGACAGATACCCTCTGACGCTATATAGCTTGCAACGTACTACTCATTAGCGTAATATATGGTCACCATCGAGGGGCAGGGCGTAGGAACTCGGCCCTCGATGGAATCCAACTGTTGAGGAGTGGATCGTCTTGAACGATAACACCGACGCCGTATCCGTTGCACGAAACGAGGTTCTGCATGCACTGCTGGAGCAGGCCGCCCAGCTCAGTCGGTCCTGGCTGGGCCAGGAAGCCGCTGCGCCCCAGCTGGAGGCGGCAGCGCTGCTGGCCGAACGTCTGATGATCCTCCTTGGTGAGATGGCCGAGGACTGGTGGTACGGTCAGATGCCCATGGCGACCAGTCGTCCCGGTCTCGATGGCGAGGGACACCGGATGATGCCCCTCGTCTGCCTTCAGGCTGACGGACGCTGGGTCACCCTCGAACTCGCTGGACTGGTCAGGGAACTGGTCGCGAGCACCAGATATCCCTTCGACGCGGTGCTGACGACCCTGATCGGGCTGAGTGGGACCCATACGCCCGAGGAGCTGGGACAATTCGCCAGCTACGCCGCCGTCAAACTCGTCCCTTTCTGGAGGCCCAGAGTCGAGGCCTGGTTGGCAGATGAGCAGACCACCTACCTCCCTCTCCCCCCAGTGCGGAGTCTGCACTGATGCCGGGGCAGATTCCGGAGACGGTGCGCCTGTTGCCGCTGGCTGGCCCTGCTGGCAGGGACCGCTTTGCCCTGGTAGACGAAGACGTATATGCCTGGGCCACCGGGTACAACTGGTTCGTCAACGACCGGGGCTATATCCACCGCAACCGACTGCGGGACGAGCGCCACCTGGGCCAAACGGTTCGGCTGCACAACCTGATCCTTCCCCCACAGGCCGGACAGGTGATCGACCACATCAACCGCAACCCGCTCGACAACCGGCGTTCCAACCTGCGGCTGGTCACACCCGCCCAGAACGCCATGAACCGGAGCGTCAGGGCGGGCCGTTCGCGCTTCCGGGGCGTCAGCGGCACCGAAGGGCATTGGCAGTGCAAGCTTCGGATCGCCAACCAGGAACTTCGACTGGGCCGCTATTCAGATGAACGAGACGCCGCCAGGGTGTATGACCTGATCGCCGCCCTGCTGCTGGGAGACGCTGCCCAGCTCAATTACCCGAAGCAGTTGCCCCACAAGACGCTCTCCAGGCTCAGGCGACTGATAGCTGTCGAGTAACACTTTTAGCGGTAGTACTGCAAAGAGGAGGCAATTGCGTGCCCCGTCGGGGCGCACTGCCATCCGCCTGGCTTCGGGCAGTCTGAAAGACGCCGAACAACAGGATCCGAGGAGCGTGCCCCGAGGGGCAGGCCCGCGTCGCTGGTCTGAGGACCGGCTCTGACCTCGCACGTCAAAACGTCGTGCCCGGCGTAGTCATTAGGCTGCCCCCAGGGTGGAGACGAACCGCGTCTTCCAGAGACTACCAGAACCACAACGAGGTCAACCGATGCAGAACGAACGTGCAGCACAACCAGATTTCCTGACCGTCCCACAGGTCGCCCAGCGGCTCCAGATGGGAATCACGGCCACCTATGGCTTGATCCGCAGCGGCTGCATGCCCTCCGTGCGGATAGGCAACCGTATCCGTGTACCGCGCCCTGCCATGGAGAGGTGGGTCAACGGGTTGAGCACTCAGGCCGGTCAGCAGGTTATTCGCTTCTGACGACGGCACGGCAGGGAGAGAGCGCGACAGCTCCCTGCCTCAGGGGATCCCATGAACGAGAGAGCAGAGAACGCCAAGACCAAACGGAACCGGAAGCGTGGCAACGCCGACGGATCGATCTGGAAGGTCACCACCAGACAGGGGGCCGTCAGGTGGCGATGGGCCGTCACCCTGGGTTATGACGAGGCTGGGAAGCAGATTCGCCCGTCTGGAACGAGCAGAACCAAGAGCGAAGCCGAGCTGGCCCTGCGCGACATCCTGACCCGCAAGGGAAACGGAGAGGTGGCGGTGCCGCAGGACATCACCCTGGATGCCTTCATCCTCAGGTGGAAGGAAGAGAAGCGGCCCTACATCGCGGCCTCGACTGCCGAGCAGCGCGAAATCTACATCAGGGCCTACGTGCCAGCGGAACTCAAGGCCATGAAGATCCAGGCCATCCGCCTCCAGCACCTCAAGGCCCTCGACCAGAGCCTGATCGCCAGGAAACTGAGCGGCAATACCCGCCGAAAAGTCTTTTCGTTGCTGAAATCCGTCCTGGTGATGGCGCTCAGTGAAGGTGTCATCGCTGTCAACCCCGCTGTTTCCCTACAGATCAGAGCGACCCTGGAGGAGCAGCAGCAGAGCAGCAAGAAGAAGATCCTGGAACCCGACGAGGTCCGGCGCTTCTTCGACCACGCCGCCGGGCACCCCTTCTATCCTCCGATCTACACGATGTTCTCCCTGGGACTGCGCCGGGGTGAGGCGCTGGGTCTGCGCTGGACAGACGTGGACTTCAAGAAGCGGACGATCCGCATCGAGCAGCAGGTTCGCCTGGTGGGCAACAAAGCCGAGCTGAGCGTCCCCAAAACCATCAATGCGAAGCGAACCATCTCGTTCTCCGAAGACTTGGCCCGCATCCTAGAAGAACAACAAGAGCAGCAAAACGGGTGGCGAGACGTGTGTGATTCCGTCTGGACAGAAACCGGCTTGGTGTTTACCACCCAGATCGGCACGATGGTTCACCCCAAGAACATCAACAACACCTGCTACAAGCTCTGCCGTCAGCTCGGCATGCCTCCGTTCAGCTCGCACACGGGTCGCCACACGCACATTTCAGCCCGGTTGAGCCGTCAGGAGATCAGCGTGGAGATGCTGGCCGCCACCGTGGGCCACAAGGACAGCAAGATTACCCAGGAAGTGTACCGACACCTCTTCGACAGCGAACGCCAGGCACCAGCCTTCGATCTGAGCGACTTCATGACCGCAGCCCTACCCGACAGCCCCGATGAGAACAAAGACACAACAGGAGAACCATCATGACCCAGCAGACCGATTCCATGACCGTCACTCAGACTGCCCGGACACTGGGCCTTCACCGCCGCACCATCGACCACCTGCTCGCCGGAGACCGTCTGCACCGGAACAGCCAGACACGCTGTATTCCAAGGGGTGAGGTGCTCGCCGTGAAAGCCGAACGGGCCGAGGCCGCCTACCAGCAGATGCGGGAGGGGCTGATCCAGAGGCTGGTGAATCAGGCGATAGAGAGGGTGGAGCAGCAGAAGGCACAGTCGGCCTGAACGGCCAGTAACAAGTCAACGTCCGTCCCGTGGACGAATTGAAGAGGAAGAGCCGGAACTCGCGTCGCGGAGGCTCCTCCTCTTCTCGTTATTACGAGTCTCCGACCGCGTAGCACGCCGGTAGCACGCTGACCCTTCTGACACAGAAATCGCGGACCCCACCGAAACAGAAAAAGCCCCGCCTGAACGGGACTTTCCTGTACTTCTGCTGGTCGAGGCGACAAGATTTGAACTTGCGACCCCTACCACCCCAAGGTAGTACGCTACCAGGCTGCGCTACGCCTCGTTAACCAGCGGTGGGCAGTATAGACGCCCGCAGGTTCGGAGGTCAAGACGCCGGAAAATGGTCAGCCGGAGCCGCTACGCCGCCCCCATGTCCGTGTTCTGGAACATCCACTGGCCTCTGCCCGGGCTGGAGCTGCTGGCTCTGGGCAGCCTGCATCAGCCCCTGGACGGCAATTCGGCCATTGTGCGGCGTGTAGCATCTCCAGGGCTGTACGGCAGCGGACCTGTAGAATTCGTCACCTCGGGCGGGTACAGCGGCTTTTTCGGCAACGCTCAGGCTGTGGCGCGTGCAGAACTGCGCTGTGTGCGTTTTCCCTGGCTGCGGCTGGGCACAGATGATCTGCCGCTGCCGGACGGCTGGACACGGGCCGCCCAGGTCGTCTGGACGGCCCGGCAGGTGAGCGTGACACAGGGGCAACACGGCCCGCTGACCTTCAGCTCCCTGACCCGCTTCCGTTTCTGCCCGTGAACATTCGTTCATGCTCAGCGGCACGGCTGTATTCCGAAAACGCCCCGGCGCTATCCTGCCCTCATGACCTCAACTTCGGCCAGCACGCACAGCGCTCCCCTCAGCTTCGAGCAGAAACTTCAGAACTACGCCGACCTGACCGTGCAGGTGGGGGCGGGGCTGTCCCCCAGTGGCCCCGAGACTGGTCAACGCAGCGCCGGGCAGCGCGTGCTGATCCAGTCGCCCGTCGAAACCGCGCCGCTCGCCAGGGCGGTGGTGGACGCCGCCTACCGCGCCGGGGCCAGCTTTGTGGACGTGCGCTGGGACGACGACGCGGTGGTCCAGAGCCGCTTTCTGAACGCCCCGGCGGGCAGCTTCGAGACCATCAGCAGATGGCGCGTGGACGCCGAACTGGAGGTGGCGCAGTCGGGCGGCTGCGTGATCGCCATCCGGGCCACCGACCCCAACCTGCTGGGCAGCGCCGACGCCGCGCGGGTCACGGCCCATCAGCGGGCACTGGCCCAGTACCGCCGCCCGTACTCGCAGCTCCAGATGTCCAACCGCTTAAATTGGAGCCTGATCAGCGCCCCGGTCACGGCCTGGGCCACGCTGATGTTTCCGGAGCTGAGCGCCGAGCAGGCCGTGGCCGCCCAGTGGGACGCCATCTTCGCGGCCACCCGCGCCGACCTGCCCGATCCGGTGGGGGCCTGGCGGGCGCACCTGGCGCTGCTCAGGACGCGCCGCGAGCTGCTGACCGGCAAGCAGTACCGTTCCCTGCACTTCAAGGGCGGCGGAACAGACCTGAGCGTGGGGCTGGCCGACGACCACGTCTGGGGCGGCGGCAGCGCCCTGACCCAGCCCGGAGAGTACAGCGGCGGCGGCACCGAGTTCACCGCCAACATGCCCACCGAGGAGGTCTGGACCGCCCCCCACCGCGAACGCGTCAACGGCGTGGTGGTCAGCACCAAGCCGCTCTCGTACAACGGCACCCTGATAGACGGCATCCGCATCGAGTTCCGGGACGGGCGCGTCGTGGCGGCCACGGCCAGACAGGGCGAGGCCACCTTGCAGCAGCTGATCGCCACCGACGAGGGATCTCACCGCCTGGGCGAGGTGGCGCTCGTTCCGCACAGCTCGCCCATCAGCCGCAGCGGGCTGTTCTTCTACAACACCCTGTACGACGAGAACGCCGCCAGCCACATCGCCATCGGGGCGGCCTACAGGTTCAACGTGCAGGGCGGCATCGACATGGACTCGGAGCGTTTTCTGGCGGCGGGCGGCAACGAGTCGCTGACCCACGTGGACTGGATGATCGGCAGCGCGGACATGGACGTGGACGGCGTGGGCCAGGACGGCTCACACGAGGCCGTGATGCGTTCAGGCGAGTTCGTGATCTGATACGGACCAGGGTCCATCAGTGATGCAAGAACTATTGATCCGACCAAGCGGAAGCGGTAGAGCGTCCTGATGCAGTGCGTCGTGGTCAAGCGTCTCCATGCGACCAAGCGTGCACAGGCGCGTTGTCTTCCCTGAGATGAGGAGTCGGGAACAGGGTTCAGGCCCATTCTGAGAAGGGACCGGACGGAAACCGTGAAAGTGGCTTTAAAGTCAGCCTTCGAACAGACGCCGCAGACCCTCGCCGCCAGAACTTGGGAGAACAACGTTACGCTCGGGCGAGCCATGATATTGGCCCAGCCGAGGCCGGAGCGTGGAGTTTTGGCAATCAGAACGCCACGTCCACCACCAGCGGCAGGTGGTCGGAGGCCTGGCTGCGGGGCACGCTGGCCCTGACCGCCCACGCCCCACGCAGCCACACGTGATCGATGCGCACGGCGGGAAAGGCCGAGGGGAAGGTGTACCCGAAGCCCGTCCCGGCGTCCTGAAACGCGTTGGCCAAGGTCTGCCGCAGCCGAGCGTAGACCAGGCCGCGCGCCGGAGTATTGAAATCTCCGCAGGCCACAAACGGGCCGGGAGTGTTCCGGGCCACTCTCAGCACCGCCGCCGTCTGCGCCGCTCGCCTGTCCCGCGCTTCGCCCCAGCCGCCGCGCAGCAGCACCGTGGTGAAATGGGCGTTCAGCACGGTAACGCGCCTGCCTTCCAGGTCCAGCGTGGCGCTCAGCAGCCTGCGGGTGGTGTCCGGCAGCGCCGTGTCCTGTTGCCCCAGCACCGGAAACCGTGACAGCAGCGCGACCTCGCGCGAACGCACGGCGGTGTAGCCGGGCATACCGTGCAGCAGGTCACCGAACAGCCCTGGCTTCAGACCGTTGATTTCCTGCAAGCACACCACGTCTGGCCGCTGCGCCCGGATGGTGGCGGCCAGGGCGCTGGCCGTGCCCTGACCGCCCCGCGCGACGTTGTAGGTCATCAGGCGGAACGAGGCGGCGCCTTCCGGTCTGCTGGCCTGCGGAAGCTCGTAGCCCAGCAGGCTGAGCGACAGCAGCAGTGCGGTTCCGCTGCCCACGATAGCCGGGCCGCTTCTTCTCCAGACGCAGACAAGCAACGTACCGAGAGCCAGCAGCACCCAGACCTGCGGCAACACGAAGTAGGTCAACAGCAGGGTCGGCACGCTGCGCTCGGCAACGAAGGTGGTGGCGGCCCAGACCAGCGCCGTGAGCAGCGCCACGCCCCAGGCGAAGGCGGTCAGACGGTGTCTGCCCATCTGAGGACTGCCCATCCGAGAATTGCCCGCCAGACAGCCCTTTCTGGAACCTTGCGGCTCAGGGACCAGCCGTCACCACGACGATGTTCTTCGGGTCGAGCAGTTCGCGCGCGGCGGCGTTCACCTGCGCCAGCGTCACCGCGCCGACCTTCTGCGGATACTGCCCCAGTTCGCTCAGCGGCAGGCCCAGGCCGTAAAAGCTGGTGAAGATTCCGGCCAGCGCGGCGGGACTCGACAGCCCGACGGTAAAGCTGCTCTTCAGGGTGTTCTTGGCGGTGTTCACCTCGGTCTCGCTCAGGCCCTCCTGCTGCACCTTGGCGATCAGCGCCAGGGCGGCCTGCACCGCCTTTTCGGTGTCTGCCGGGCTGGTCTGGAGCGTCACGATGAACGGCCCCTGCTGCTTGCCCGCGCTGAAGCCCGAACTGACGCCGTAGGTCAGGCCCTGCTTGTCGCGCAGCTCGGTGCCCAGGCGGCTGGAAAGCGTGTCGCCGCCCAGCACCTGATTGAGCACCAGCGAAGCGTAGTAGCGCGGGTCGCGGCGGTCGATGCTCTGGTAGCCAAGATACGTGACCGCCTGGGTCTTGCCGGGCAGGCTGGGGCGCACCCGCACCACGCCGCTGGGCTTGCTGATCACCGGGTAGGCCACGGTGGGGGCCGGGCCGCTGGCCTTCCAGTCACCGAATTTCTGGGTCAGCAGCGCCTTGACCTGGGCCGGGTCGAAGTCGCCCACCAGGGTCAGCACGGTGGTGTCGGGGCGGTAGTGGGCGGCGTAGAAAGCGCTCAGGTCGCTTCTCTTCAGGCCGCCGAGACTCTGCTGGGTGGCGAACACCTGCCAGGGGTTGCCCACCGGATACACCGATTTGCGGAACACCTTCTGGGCCACGCTGCCGGGGCTGTCGTCGGCCTGCTTCACGCCCTGCACCGCCCGCGCCTGACTGGTCCTGAACTGCTGCTCCGGGAAGGTGGCGCGCTGCAACACGTCCGCTAAGCCGTCGATCAGCACCGGCAGATCGGACGACAGGCTGGCCCCGCCGATCTGCACCCCGAAGCGGCTGGCGCTGGGCGAGAGCTGCGCCCCTACGCCGTCGAGCAGCGTGGCGAGCTGCTGCTCATTGCGCGTTTTGGTGCCCGACAGCAGGTTGCCCGCCACCAGATCGACCAGCCCCGCCGAGGCGTCGGTGTCGAACTCGCGCCCGGCCAGCACCTCGGCGCTCAGGCTCACGGTGGGCGTGCCCGCGTCGCGCAGCAGCAGCGCGGTCAGGCCGTTGGGCAGCCTGAACTGTTCGGGCAGTGTCACGGTGGCGTCCTTCACGGCGGGGACCGCTGGCAGGTAGCGGGCCACCTCGGCGGGATCGACGGCAGGACCCGCGTTAAACGCTTCCTGGGTGCTGCCGGTGGACGCGCCGCCCTGGCCCGCCTGCGGGGTGGTCGGCTCGAAGTAGCCCACCGTGCGGCTGCTGTCTTGCAGGTAGGTACGGGCCACGCGCTGCACGTCGGCAGGCGTGACCTTCGCCACGCTGGCCAGAAAGCGGTCGGTGTAGGCGTAGTCGCCCGCCGTGGTGGCGTCCAGGCCCAGTGAGCCGGCCTGCGCGTCTACAGAGACGTTACCCAGCACCTCGCTCGCCCGGATCTGGGTGATCGCCTGCCGGACCTCGGCGGCACTCACGGGCGTATTCCTGAGTTCGGCGATGACGCCCAGGAGTGCCTTGTCCAGCTCGGCCACGGTCTTGCCGGGCGCGGGCGTGAAGTTGAAGTCGTACCAGCCGCCCTTGAGCAGGGAGTTGGGGCTGGTTCCGCCGTCGGCAGCCAGGCCGGTCTCGAACAGCGCCGCGTACAGCCTGCTGGTGCGTCCGGCGAGCAGCACGTAATCCAGCACCTTGATGGCCGCCACGTCGGGGCTGCCGATGGCGGGCAGCGGGTAGACCGCGCTGAGCAGCGGCGTGGCCCCCGGTTCGCGCAGCACAATCGGCGCTCTGGCGGCGGGACTGCCCAGCGTCGCCTCGCTGCCGCCTGCCACCAGCGGCTGGGACGACGTGACCGGTTTGGTGCCCGGCTTGCCCAGTGCGCCGAACTGTTTGCGAACCTCGGCCAGCATGGCGCCTGTGTCGAAGTCTCCGACCACCACCAGGGTGGCGTATTCGGGCGAGTAGTACTTCTGGTAGTAGGCGCGCACCCTGTCGGCGCTGAAGCCCTCGATGTCCTTCTTGGTGCCGCCCACCGTCAGGCCGTAGGGCGAGTTGGGAAAGGCGGCGGCCTGCACGGCGCGGCTCAGGCGGTACTGGGGATCGTTCTCGTTGCCCTCGATCTCGGACAGCACCACCCGGCGCTCACTCGCCAGCTTGCCCTCGTCGATCTGGGCGTTGACCATCCGGTCCGCTTCCAGCGCCAGCGCTGCGCCCGCCTTTTCACGCTCGACGGTCTCGTGGTAGGCGGTCTGGTCGTAGGACGTGAAGGCGTTGAAATCGGCCCCCAGTGCGCCCAGCAGCCGCCCGAACTGTACCGGCCTGCTGGTGGTGCCCTTGAACAGCATGTGTTCGAGCTGGTGGGCAATGCCGTTCACGCCCGGCGCTTCGTTGCGCGAGCCGATCTTGTAGAACACCTGCACGCTCACCACGGGCGCGCCGCGCACCTCCTTGGTCAGCACGGTCAGGCCGTTGCTCAGGATGGTCTGGCGCACCCCGGTGGTGGTCTTGAGCACCGGGAAGGCGGCGGGCACGGTCTGTGTGGTCTGCATCTGGGCGGTCTGGGCCAGCAGCAGGGGCGTGCCGAGCAGCAGCAGGGCGGTTACGGCGACGGTCAGGCGAATAGGCTTCATCAGAACCTCCAGGGTGGTGGAGTTCAGAATAGGGTGTCCGCTGAAGAAACAGGGTGGCCGATGATGAAAAGAGTCTGCTGAGGCTCAATCGGGCACGGCAGGCCCACGTCGCCATCCCGTACAGGATGATAGTCATTATCACAGCTGACCGGAATAAAAACTCCCCCCTTCTTCATGGGTGAAGTTGGGGGTAGTTTGAACATTCTGGGCCGAACACTCCGGAGCTGATCTGGCGACTCCGGTGATCGCCCGCTGGCCCCTACATCACCGCCGTCTCGACGTACTCCCCGAACACCTTGCGCAGCACGTCCATCTGTTCGCCCAGACTGGAATAGGCGTGGGCGCAGGCCAGAAAGGCGGGCATGGTGTTCTGGCCGTTCACCGCCGCCGTGTGAAGCGCCTTCAGAGCTTCGGTGTGGCGCTCCGGGTCGCGCTCCCGCCGCACCCGTGCCAGCCGTTCCTGCTGCGTCTTCTCGACAGCGGGATCGACCAGTTGAATCGGAATCTGCACCGCGTCCTGCACGAAGTCGTT
>JANXWI010000298.1 GCA_025351205.1 Deinococcus sp. | reverse complement strand
TCAGGCGGCGCGTCATGCCCGGCGCGGTCAGGATGCTGCCGTTGCTGGCCGCCGGGTTGGCCCCCATCATCAGCAGAAAGTCGGTGCGGTCCACGTCGGGAATGGGCATCAGCAGCGGGTGGCCCAGCATCTCCAGCGCGGCCCGGTGGTGCGGCAGCTGGTCCACGCTGGTGGCCGAGTAGCGGTTGTGCGTCTCCAGCGCTTTGACAAAGCCCCCGGCGCTCAGCAGCGTGCCGCTGTTGTGGACGCTGGGATTGCCCTGGTACACGCCCACCGAGTCGGGGCCGTGCGCCTCCCGCACCCGCAACAGTTCGGCGGCCACGTGGTCCAGCGCCACGTCCCATTCCATCTCGGTCCAGGTCTCGCCCACCCGCCGCATGGGCCGCCTGAGCCGGTCCGGGTCGCGGTGCAGGTCGGGCAGCGCCGTGGCCTTGGGGCAGATGTGACCGCGTGACAGCGGGTCTTGCGGGTCGCCGCGCACGTCGGTCACCTCGCCGCCCTTCACGGTCAGTTCCAGGCCACAGATGGCCTCGCAGAGATTGCAGGCGCGGAAGTAGGTGCCGTCGGCGGGCAGGGCAGGCTGGGTCATGGGGTCTCCTGGGTGGGGCCGGTGAGCAGGGAAAAGGTGCTGAGGGTGTTCATGACATCGACCTGGATGACCCCATTCTGCACCGAATAGTTCCAGGGCGGTTCGGCCCAGGCGCTCCAGAGCTTCTGCCCATGTAGGTTCCAGGCAGAAAATTCCAGTTCGGCGGCCATCAGGATCACGTCGCCCTGTCGGTCCCACCCCCAGAAGCCGGAGTTCGCAGCGTCCTCCCACAGCCGGACGGGCGGGTCGCCCAGGCGGTAGGCCAGCAGCCGTTCACCCGCGCCGATCAGCACCAGCCCCGTTTCGGGTACGATCAGCACGCCGGGGTCAAAACCGCCCACGTCCGGGCTGTAGCGCTGCGCAACGAACAGTGCAGGCCAGATGCGAAATTTTGAACTGACCGCCGCGCAGAAGAGGGTTCCGTCTTCGTCGTTTCGACCCCGCAGATTGCCGAACTGTTTGGCCAGATCAGCGTTGATGAATAACAGATCGAAGAGTGGAGGAAGGTCGCCCTGCCACACCCGAACCATGTGGCTGCCGATCTGAACGCGCATCTCAGCTCAACTTCTGTTTCAGCCAGGCCGCCGCGTCGTCCATGATCTGCACGGCTGCCGGAACGAAGCCGGTCATGTTGGCGAAACCGTGGATCAGGCCGGGGCCGGGACGGTGTTCGGCCTCCACGCCCGCATCCCACAGCTTCCCGGCCAGCGCCTGCCCCTCGTCGCGGAGCGGATCATACTCGGCGGTCAGGACCAGGGTGGGCGGCAGGCCCCTCAGGTCGGCGGCGTGCAGCGGCGAGACGTGCGGGTGCAGCGCGTCTTCCTGGCTGCTCAGGTACATGGCCCCGAAAAACTGCATGCTCGCCTGGGTCAGAAAATAGCCATCGCCGTTTTCACTGCGCGACCTGTACTCGGTCTGCCCGCTCATGTCGGCTGCCGGGTAGATCAGCAGCCCCGCTCGCAGCTTCGGCCCACCCTCATCCCGTAACCGCAACGCCGCCGCGAGGCTCAGGCTGGCCCCGGCGCTGTCTCCGGCCACCGCCATCCGGGCCGGGTCGGCGTTCAGCTCGGCGGCGTGAACTCCCAGCCATTTCACGGCGGCGTAGGCGTCGTCTGTCGGGTGCGGAAACCTGAACTCCGGGGCCAGGCGGTATTCCACCGATACCACCACCGCCCCGGAGCCAGCGCACAGCTCGCGGCACAGCTGATCGTGCGTCTCGATGCTGTACGCCACGAAGCCGCCCCCGTGGAAAAAGGCGATCAGCCCAAACGGACCTGTGCCGGTGGGCGTGTACACGCGGGCCGCCAGCTCGGAAGCCGGGCCGGGGAAGGTGATGTCGAGCGTCCCGGCGATTTCAACGGCGCGGCGCGGCAGCAGGGCAGACCCGGCGATGGCTTGGGCACGCAGTTGCTCCATGCTGGGGCGCTCGGTGGGGGCGGGGGGTATCTGGGCCAGAAAGGTCTGAAGTTCGGGTACGAGGGGCATGGGGAATCCTCCTGGGAAGGGTGTGGTTCAGCTCAGCTTGTGGTTCAGCCGCCCAGCTTTGCTTTCAGCCACCCAGCCTCTCCTTGAGCCACATCGCCGCCGCATCCATGTTGGCTGCCGAAGCGGGCGAAATGGCAGCCAGCCGCGCGAAGGTGTGGATCAGACCGGGGCCGGGCAGGTGGGTGGCCTCGCTGCCAGCGGCCTGAAGCGCCTGGGCGTACAGAGCGCCGTCGTCACGCAGCGGGTCGAACTCGGCGGTCAGGATCAGCGCCGGGGGCAGGCCGCCGAGGTCCGGGGCCAGCAGCGGCGAGGCGTGCGGGTGCAGGGCGTCTGTGGGCGTGTTCAGGTACAGGGCTATGAAGGCCCGCATGGCCCCGCTGGTCAATCCGTAACCGACGGCGTTGGCGCTGTAGCTCGGCGTGTCGGTGCGGCTCAGCTCGGTGGCCGGATAGATCAGCAGCTGGGCACTCAACTCCGGCCCGCCCGCTTCTCTGGCCCGCAGCGCCACGGCAGCGGCCAGGTTGCCCCCGGCACTGTCGCCCCCCACCGCCAGCCGCGAAGGGCCTGTGCCTGATGGTCCTGGCCCCAGCTCGGCGGCGTGTTCGGCGGCCCAGCAGGTCGCGTGCCAGCAGTCGTCCAGCGGAAACGGGAACTTCACCTCCGGGGCCAGTCGGTAGGCCACGCTCAGTACCCGCACGCCCGACACGCTGCACAGGTCGGTACACAGCGCGTCGTGGGTGTCCAGGTCGGAGGCCGCCCAGCCGCCACCGTGGAAATACACCAGCAACCCGTTCGTGCCCGCAACGTCGGGAAGGTAGAGCCTCGCGTCCAGCACGGTATCGGGCGTCGGAATCTGGAGGTCACGCTTCCCGGCTATCAGCAGGTCTCGCCGGGGCAACGTCCGGGCCGATCTGCTGGCCCCCTCGCGGTAGGCGACGAGGTCGCTCAGCGGGGCAGCGGGCAGGGCGGCGAGGCGCTGGAGATGAGCGGCGATTTCGGGTTCGAGTGGCATGGGTGACCTCTTCAGACAGAAATTTTCTTTGGAAGTAGATGGTTGCTGATCAGCAAGATTTGCCCTCTATGACTCAGTTCGTCTTCAACGACATGAAACCAGGCCCAGTGGTTGTTTACGAGCGAACCATCAGAAAGCTTCCACTCTCCTCCAAGCCATAGGTCGCCATGTTCTGAAAGTTGAGTTAAGGTGTTTTTTCGGACTTCTTCAAGCAACTCGATATATGTTGAAAGATCAATCCCTCGGTACGTCTGTAATGCATCTGACCCGAGCCGGAGTGCAGGCCCCCATCTTTCTTTCTCGGCAGGCGTGGGTTTCCGACTTTCAAACGTCTGGAGACTGTAGGCCCATTCGACGGCGGCAATATGGGCCAGCAGCGTGCCGATAGAGTTTCCGTCCGGCCCATAACGGAAATCAAGCTGTTCAGTTGTCATCAGTTTTACCGCGCTCAAGGTTGTCTGCCTCGTGTATTTCAGCATATTCACCAGATTGCTGATCGTTGGACTGAAGCCAGCCAACGGTAAAAATCGGAGGTCGTCCATCTGAACCTTTAACGCCAGCTCAGCAGGTCCGGCGTCAGGTGGCTGGTCTCATTGAAGGTGTCCAGGCTCACGCGCCCGCTGCCGAAGGTCAGGCGCGTGAGACTGGCGTTGCGGACCCGCCAGTTGAGCTTCAGGGCCGCAGCGTCGGGAGCGCCGAGCACGTCCGCCACCACGCTGCCGATGACCCCGCCGGAGGTAAAGGCCAGAACGGTGCTGCCGTTGGCTGACGCCAGAATGTTTGCCGTGGCCGCCCGCACCCGGCCTCGGAAGTCGGCCCAGCTCTCCACCTGCGAATCACTGATCTGGCCCAGCAGATAGCTGTCCAGCAGGGCTTCCATCAATTTTTGAAAGGAACGGTTGCGGTCCGGAAACTCGCGGCGCTCCTGGGCTTCCCGCGACAGGGCGGCGAAGTTGGGATCCTGCTCGACCAGTTTGGGGGCCAGGATGCGAAACAGCCCGTCACCGTCGTACTCGGCCAGTCCGGGCAGCATTTCAGTGGCGGGCCAGCCGTCTCTGGCAGCCATCTCGCCTGCCAGCAGCGCCGTGCGCGTCTGCCGCAGCAGCGAACCGTGGACCACCCTGGTCGGCAAGATACCGGAAGCCCGGAGATATGCCCCCACCGCCCGCGCCTGGTCTTCGCCCAGCGTTGATAAACGGTCTGTGTCGGCCTCGAAGGGCGTGGCCTGCCCGTGCCGGATCAGGAGCAGCTGGCTCATCGGTTGCGGCTCAAGACAGTTCACCGATCTGCCGCGCGGCTTCGGTCATCAGAGACTGGGCCTGCTCTCCCAGCGGCGCGAAACGTGGGTCGCGGGTCTGTCCGTTCCTGTAGCGGGCGTAGATCTGCTGCAAGATGACGCTCAACTTGAACACGCCCAGCACCTCGTACCAGCCGATGCGGTCCATTAGGTCTGGGACGTCGCGTCCCGACTGCTGGGCGTAGCGGGCCAGAAGCTCGGCGCGGGTGTAAAAGCCCTCGTATCCTTCGCCCACGCTCACCCGCCTGCTCGGCGGAAAGCCGCGCTGCGTCCAGTAGCACAGCGTCAGGCCCAGGTCCACCAGCGGATCGCCCAGCGCCGTCATCTCCCAGTCGAGCAGCGCCGCCACCTCGCCGGGATTCCGGGCACTCAGCATCAGGTTGTCCAGCTTGTAGTCGTTGTGGACCAGGGTGTGCGCCGATTCGGGCGGCACGTTGCCCAGCAGCCAGGCCGTCACGCCCGCCGAGTCTGGGGTGGCGTCGGTCTCGGCCCGTGTCCAACGCCCGGCCCAGCCCTCCACCTGACGGCGGTTGAAGCCTTCTGGTTTGCCCAGGGTGTCCAGCCCCGCCGCCCCGAGGTCGATGGCGTGCAGCTGCGCCAGCGTATCGACCAGCGCCTCGCTCATCTGCCGGGGGGCCTCCGGCAGGCCCGCGTATTCGGGCGGCATGCCGGTGCGGGCCACCACGCCGCGCCGCCGCTCCATCAGGAAGAAGGGCGTGCCGAGCACCGTACTGTCCTCGCACAGCAGCATCGGGCGCGGGGCGGGGGCGAACACCGGATGGATGCGTTCCAGCAATCTGTATTCGCGCACCATGTCGTGCGCCTTGGGAGCCACCGGCCCCATCGGAGCGCGGCGCAACACGTACTCCGGGCCGCCCACCTTCAGCAGATACGTCAGGTTGCTGTGCCCGCCGGGAAACTGGGCCAGTTCCAGCTCGCCCTGCGTGCCGGGCAGATGCGCGTCCAGGTGTGCCCGCAGCGCGTCCAGGTTCAGCTCCTCGCCGGGACGCACGGGCGCAGTGTCGCCTCTGGGTTGGCGGGCGGTCATGCCTGCTCTGTATCTCTGGCAGGCACAGCCTGCGCTGTATTTTTGACAGGCACAGCCTGCGCTGCGGCTCCGGTGGCTCCGGCAAACGCTTCCTTTCCCTGGCCCAGCAGCGCCATCGCCTTGGTTCTCAGGTGCTTCATCTTGGAAATCCAGACGTCGTAGTTGCTGGCCTTCTGGGCAAAGCCTGCCAGCGTGGTGGGGTGGGTGGTGATCAGGAACTGCTCGGCCACCAGGGCTTCCATCACCTTGTCGGCCAGGAAGTCAGTAGTCACGGCGGTCTGTTGCAGGATCGGCGCGTTGGCGATCATCGGGGTCCAGACGCCTTCCGGGCACAGGCACGAGACCTTGATGCCCTGGTCGCCGTAGGTGATCGCCAGCCATTCGGCGAAGGCCAGCGCGGCGTGTTTGGTCACGGCGTAGGGGGCGCTGTGCAACTCGGTCAGCAGCCCCGCCGCGCTCGCCGTGTTGAGCAGGTAGCCCTCGCCGCGCTCAATCATCTTCGGAACGAGGTGGCGGGCGGCCCAGACGTGGCTCATCACGTTCACGTCATGAATGAGCTGCCAGTGTTTGTCGAGCGTCTCCGGCCCGGCCCCGATGGCGATTCCGGCGTTCGAGCAGAACAGGTCGATTGGCCCATCATGAGCGTACACGTCGTCGATCAGGCGAACGATGTCGGCTTCCTGCGCCACGTTGGCGGCCACGAAGCGCGTCCCAGTCTCGGCGGCCTTCTGTGCGCCTAGCTCGGCGTTCAGGTCGGACGCGATCACCGTCGCGCCCTCCTTCACGAAGCGCTGCACCAGCGCCAGCCCGATGCCGGAGGCGGAGCCGGTGACCACGACGATTTTATTCCTGATATCCATTTGACTCCTTTTTTGCATGTTGATACAGTCTGGGCATGAGCAAGACGCCGATTTTACTTTTTGGCAGTGATGGAAAGCAATACGTTCTAGTACTGGCATGTCAGCGATCCACTGGCAAGCTTTTTCAACCCAATCCAGTTTTCTTAGCCAAGAAAGAAGATGCTTTGAGTGGACAAGTTATGCCTTCTCAAGTCTTTTCCTCTGGTATTCATCCAGAGCTGCAAGCCCTGGCCTTCAAATATTTGGATTCGATTTCAGCAACTGAGTGGGATATCGGCAATACAGTTTTTATAGCCGAATACGATTCTCAACCTTAATCTGCGCTGACGGCCTCCTGCTTGCGTTCCTGATTTTCGTCTGAGGCGGCGGGAGCCTGCTGCCTCCTGCCCTGCTGAGCCTTGTACTCCGACTTCGCCACCGTTTCCAGGTGGACCGCGTCGGGGCCGTCGGCCAGCCTCAGCGTGCGGGCCTGGGCGTACATGTTCGCCAGCGGGGTGTCCTGGCTCACGCCGGCGCCGCCGAACACCTGTATGGCCCGGTCAATGACGGCCAGCGCCACGTTGGGCGCGACCACCTTGATGGCCGCGATCTGGCCGCGCGCTCCCTTGTTGCCCACGGTGTCCATCATGTGGGCGGCGTGCAGGGTCAGCAGC
>JANXWI010000255.1 GCA_025351205.1 Deinococcus sp. | reverse complement strand
TACCTCAACGCCCTGCAAGCGGGCGTGCTGGCGAGGCAGCCGGAGGTCGCGGCGGCCCTGGGCGCACTGGAGGCGGCTGGCCTGCACTCGCCCCTGATGAGCGGTTCGGGCAGCACCTGCTTTGCCCTGGCCCGCAGCCGTGAGCAGGCCGAGGCGGCGGCCCGGAGGTTGCAGGCAGAACACCCGGACTCGTGGGTCCGGGCGGCCAGTTTGGTGGGTGCGTAGCTTTCACAGGCCGTATGGGCCGTGTCTGGCACAGCGTCCACCGCTCAGGATAGAGACGAATCTGGTCTGCTTTCCCCCTCGCTCCCTGCGGGAGAGGGGCGCTGCGTAAGCAGCGGGGTGAGAGGGCCACCAGACAAACGTGTCTACACCTGTACGTCCAGTCTCAACTGAACATCCGGGCCGTTCCTACAGGCCACAAGCCACGAGCCTCACTTCACGGCGTATACCGCTTGATGATCCCCCCAAAGGCGCTCGGCCCACTGGCCTTGTAGAAGATCAGGCTGATCGGCAGATTTGAGCCGCTGGCGGGCACGAAGTCGATGTTGAACAGGTTCGAGGCGGGGCGCCACAGCAGCGTGGGGCTGTCAGCGGTGCTGGTAGACCCGACCTTGGGCAGCTTGATGGCCTGCGTCACCGGGCCGTCTTCGATGTTCATGGCCCCTCTGTACAGGCCGCCGCGTGGGCTGAGCGCCACCGCCGTGCCCGCCGCGCCCTGCACCTGGATGTCGTACAGCACGCCGTAGTTGCCGAGCAATCGCTGTGGCTGGCCGGTCAGGGCGTCGGTGCCGGTCAGGGCCGGGTCCAGCAGGCCGTCGCCGATCACGAGGCGGGCCGGAAGCTGCCCGAGGGTCACCCGGATGGGCCTCACCGCGTTCGGGAAGGTGCCGCGCTGGTGCCGGGCATCGGGCTGCATGAAGGGAAGCTGCTGCAACACCTGGGCGCTGGGCGGCAGGCTGTCTTCGAGCATGGCAAAGGTCAGCTCGGCGCGCCCGGAGGTATTCAGGTCCTGCATCATGTTCACGCCGCTGCCGGGGCTGAGGGTCGGGCTGGCGTACACCGCCACGCTCTCGCCGGGCTGAATGGTCACGCTCTGCGACCCGCTGGACGCGAAGTAATCGAGCAGCGTCACCTGTCCCAGCAGCCCCTCGATACGGGTGGGAGCGGTTTCGCCCAGTCGGTCCGTGCGCACCTCGATGGGCCGGTTTTCCAGGTTGCGGGCCACCACGTACAGCCGCGCCGTGCCCGTCAGACCGTTGACGTGGTAAGCCAGCAGCCGCGCCTGTCCGGCCACCGTGTCCTGATACAGAATGCCGCTCTGGGCGGGCGTCTCAGGGCTGTCACTGAACAGCAGCGGCAGGCTGGGGGCCTGCACCGTCTGGGCGTTCAGGGCCGGGTAAGTGAGCACCTTGCTGTCGGCGAAGGTGTCGCCGGGGGTCGCGTACTTGAGCGCGTAGCTGAGCGGCGAGTCGATGGGCTGCCCGGTCACCGTGATGGTGCGCGGGTACGGCTGGCTGACCAGACCACGTGAATTGGTCACCTGTAAGGTCACGGTGTAGGTTCCCGGCACGAAAAACACGTCCTGGCGGCCCGTCCACCTGCGTGCGGTCAGGTCCGAGCCGTCTGGGTCGAAGGCGTACTCGGTGTACACCACCCGCTCACCGGGCGCGTAGCTGAGTTTGTCGGTGCTGAAGCGGGCCTGCGGAGACAGCGGGTTGCCGCCGGGCGGCAGGGCGGTCAGGGTCAGGGTGCGGCCATCGTCGGAAAAGCTCAGGTTGGCGTTCAGGGCGTCGGCCAGCAGCCGGGCGCTGACGTACACCACGTTGCCCACCAGCGCCACGCTCTCGGCGGGCTGCGGCGCGCCGTCCAGAAACGCCTGGGGTTTGCGCGGATCGAGGCTCAGGCGGCCCAGCAGCAGCTGCGTGCTGTCGCCCAGCACGCTCTGGCCCAGGGCGGCGGCCACCTCGCGCAGTGGCAGCAGCGTGCGCCCCCTGACCACGCGCGGCGGGCTGAGCAGGGTCAGGGCCTCGCCGTTGCGGTAGGCGGCACTCTGATCGATCACCGCCTGAAGCTGCACCGAGCTGACCGCGCCCGCCAGCGAGAGTGACAGGGCCACGGGCAGCGCCAGCAGCGCACTGAATCGGGCCAGGGGCCGTGAAGATCGGACGGCTTGGAAAGCGGAGAAACGGGACAGGGGGGCAGAAAAATTCATCGGGCCAGTATACGCACGCTTCTCTGACGCGATTCTTGACGCGCCCGCAGCGTGAGCGCCGTCTCAAGGCCGGTCAGGAGGCCCACCCGGTCTGCCTGGACGAGTGCCGGAAGAACTTTGACACCAGATTGAGCTGGACTCCAGAGGTTCAGCGGAGCGGGCAAGCGACGTCATGGGCGGTGTTCCCGTCCCTCCCTGGAATCGGAGCAAAACCGTGTGGGTCGTCAAAAGTACGTTCACAGCTCCAGTGGGGCCGCCCTGCCCTTCAGTGACTGGCCTTTCAGCTGGGCCAGCACCGCGCCCGCCAGAATGAACGCGCCGCCCAGCAGCACGCCCGCCCGCAGATTCTCGCCCAGAAACAGGGCTGCCAGCAGAACGGTAAAGAGCGGTTCGGTGGTGGCGACCACCGAGGCCCGCGCCGCGCCGATGCGGGCAATCGCGCC
>JANXWI010000234.1 GCA_025351205.1 Deinococcus sp. | reverse complement strand
CATTCCGGGCGGTGCGTTCCCGGCCCTGCTTCCGGGCCAGAAAACATCAGATCGTGTACCACAACAGTACGTTATCGGCTTCACAAGCGGGCAAGATCACCGTGAGGCGGCCCTTCAGAAAAGAATGATCAAAGCTGGGCCTGAGCACCCAAACCGTGCGCTGGACCTCTCCGACGCCGAACGGGTACACTCTGGGCCTGATGTCCAGCCCCGCTTCCAGAACCGACCAGCTGCCTGACCCTGCTCAGCTGAACGTGCCCGACCTGATCCAGAAAAAGCGCAGCGGACAGGCCCACAGCGCCGCCGAGCTGAACACCCTGATCGGCGGCTACACGCGCGGCGAGGTGCCCGACTACCAGGTGGCGGCCTGGCTGATGGCGGTGTGCTTTCAGGGCATGACCGCCCAGGAGACCGGCGACCTGACGCTCAGCATGGCCCGCAGCGGCGACCTGCTCGACCTGAGCAGTCTGCCGTACACCGTAGACAAGCACAGCACCGGCGGCGTGGGCGACAAGACCAGTCTGGTGCTCACGCCCATGCTGGCGGCCCTGGGACTGACGGTGGCCAAGATGAGCGGGCGCGGGCTGGCGCACACCGGCGGCACCATCGACAAGCTGGAGAGCATTCCCGGCTGGCGGGCCGAGCTGTCGGAAGAGGCGTTTCTGCGGCAGGCCCGCGAGATTGGGCTGGCGCTGGTCGGGCAGAGCAGCAACCTGGCCCCCGCCGACGGCCTGCTGTACGCCCTGCGCGACGTGACGGCCACCGTGGACTGCCTGCCGCTGATCGCCAGCAGCATCATGTCCAAGAAGATCGCCTCCGGGGCGCACTCAATCGTGCTGGACGTGAAGGTGGGCGCGGGGGCCTTCATGAAGACCATCGCCGATGGTGAGGGGCTGGCGCGGACGATGGTAGACATCGGGCGACACGCCGGGCGCAACGTGCGGGCCGTCCTGACCGACATGGGGGCGCCGCTGGGACGGCTGGCGGGCAACAGCCTGGAGGTGCAGGAGGCCATCGCCACTCTGCGTGGTCAGGGGCCGGAAGACCTGCACCAGCTGTGCATCGAACTGGCGGTGGAGGCGCTGACGGCGGCTGGCTTTCCCGACGACGCGCGGGCGCGGGCCGAGGCCACCCTGCAAGGCGGCAGCGCCCTGGCAAAATTCCGGGCCTTCGTGGCGGCCCAGGGCGGTGACCCGGAGTATGTGGACGATCCCGCGCTGCTGGACGTGGCCCCGGGCCGGGCCGAGCTGAACGCCGGTGCGGACGGCTATCTGCTGGCCATAGACGCGCTGAGCGTGGGCCGGGCGGTGCTGGCGCTGGGCGGCGGGCGCGAACGGAAGGGCGAGGCCATCGACCACGGCGTGGGCGTGGAACTGCTGCTCAGGCCCGGCGAGGTGGTCACGGTGGGTCAGCCGCTGCTGCGCGTGTACCACCGCCAGGAGCGCGGCCTGCCCCGGGCGCTGGAGCTGCTGCGGGCAGGTCTTCTGATCGGGGCCGAACGCCCGGACGTGCCGCCGCTGATCCTGGGCCGCATCGGCTGATACAGCGTCAACCGATTGAATGGAAGTGCTTTTCCCCTCTCCCCTTGTGGGACTGGTACAGCTGAGGAGTGGCGTCCTCATGGGTGTCCGTTCACGACGACTCGAAGAGAGGAGCCTCGCGCAGCGAGGGGGTGAGGGAAGACAGGCCGGGCAACCCGAGGAGTCTGATCGGTGGCTCCCCATTGATCGGTTGACAGTGTTCTGGCCCGAGCGTCCTAAACGAACCTTAAGCGCCTCGGCAGGCCGGGCCAGTTGCCAGTCGGTATGCTGAGGACGGAGGTCTCTCATGAGATTCAATCTGAACACCATTCTGCTGGCGATCCTGGCCGTGCTGACCATCGTTTTTCTGATTCCCGCCGAGAACCGCAACACCCTGACCGCGCCGCACACCCTGAGCATTCCCGGCCTGGGCGTGTCGCAGAGCGTGCCGGTCGGCACCTACCTGCTGGTCGGCTGGCTGCTGACCGCCGTGCTGTTCGCGCTGGTCAATACCTTTTCCCGCCTGCGCCGCGAGGCCGACAGCGCCCGTATCCTGCGCGACATGGAGAGCCTGCGCTCCAACCTCGACAAGGCCGAGGGCAGCCGCTTCGCCGAGCTTCAGGCCTACCTGGAGCGCCGCCTGGGCGAGATCCAGAGCCAGGTGGCGGCGCAGGGCAGCGGCGCGGCGGGCGGAACGGCCCGGCTGGACACCCTGCGCAACGAACTGGCCGCCGACATCGGGCAGCTCGACCACTACCTGAAACGCAAGCTGGGCGAGTAGCTTCAGCTTCCGGGTGTCTTCAGCTTCGCAGGCGGCGCGGCGGAAGCAGCGCGACCACGCCCGCAGCAGCAATCAGCAGCAGCACGGCGGCGAAAGGATTAAGGAAGGTCGAGGTGGTTTTCTGGCAGCCCTGGGCGGCGGTGCAGCGGTCATAGTCATAGACCCGGACTTCCAGGGTGCTCAGAGTCGCCTCTATCCAGGTTCGCTGGCCGTTCTGTCTGAGAATTGTCGTGTGCGACGACTGGGCCAGGGGCAGCACCGCGAGGCAGATCAGCAGGCTGAGCAGCAGCGCCGCGCCCGTGACGCCCAGGCCCCACCGTGCGCGTGAACCCAGTGGACCGCTCCTGTGCTTCCAGGTCTGGTAGCCCCAGGCCGCCAGCAGGATCAGCAGCCACAGCAGCGCCCAGGTCAGCGGGCGGTGCGGACCACCCATGCTCCGCTCACCGACCCAGTAGCGGTAGCCCAGCAGCGAGTAGGTCACCCGGTCATACGGTTTTGCTCCGATTCCAGTGACTCCGGTAACAGCGCCGGATTCCCTTCCACCTCCGCCAAACCGTACTTTTTGACACTCGCTTCGCTCGCCAAAACTCCTGGAGTTTTGTTCAATTTGGTATCATATGGCGGCGGAGTGGAGTCGCTGCCTATGTTCAGCGATCCGGCAAATTCGTAGCTGAGCCAGCCGCCCGCCAGCAGCACCAGGAGCGCCAGCACATTCAGCACCGTCAGGGCCATCAGAAATGCGCGGAAGCCCGGCGGCTCGTGGCCCTGCTCGGCTGCAACTGTGGGAACGCTCACCCTTCTACTGTGCCGCCGTTTTCTGAACGTTCGGTGCGGAGGGCGGCCATTTGCCTGCCCTTGGACCGCGTCAAGCCATGTCCCCCCTCAGCGCGGCTAGAATACCTTCCATAATGGAGTCTTCTCTTGGCGCTCGATAAATTTTTCCGCAGACGCCGGGCACAGCCGACCGAGGGCAGCGATATTCCCGACCTCTGGAGCAAGTGCCCGGCCTGCAAGGAAAACATCTACAACAAGGACCTGGAGGCGGAGCTGTACGTCTGCCCCAAGTGCGCCTTTCATCACCGCCTCTCGGCGCGGCGGCGGGTGGAGGTGCTGCTTGACCAGGGCACCTTCATGCAGCAGTCGGGCCACGTGCGTCCGGTGGACGTGCTGAACTTCGTGGACACCGAGACCTATCCGGCGCGGCTGCTGCGGGCGCAGCGCAAAACCGGGCAGCCCGACGCCATTCTGACCGGCACCGGCGAACTGCTGGGCCTGAAACTCACGGTGGCCGTCATGGACTTCGAGTTCTCGGGCGGCAGCATGGGCAGCGTGGTGGGCGAGGAGATTTCACGCGCCGCCGAAGGGGCTGCCCAGGCCGGGTTGCCGCTGCTGCTGGTGGCCGCCTCGGGCGGGGCCAGGATGCAGGAGAGTGCCCTGAGTCTGATGCAGATGGCCAAGACCACCGTGGCCCTGGAGCGGCTGAGCAAGGCGGGCCTGCCGTACATCAGCCTGCTGACCGACCCGACCACCGGCGGCGTGACCGCCAGCTTTGCCACCATCGCCGACGTGATCGTGGCCGAGCCGGGCGCACTGATCGGCTTTGCCGGGCCGCGCGTGATCCAGCAGACTATCCGCCAGAGCCTGCCCGAAGGGTTTCAGCGCTCCGAATTTCTGCTGGAACACGGCATGGTCGATCTGGTGACTGACAGGCGCGAGCAGCGGGCCGTACTGCACAGCGTGCTGAGCATCCTGACCCGGCAGCCGGGAGCGAAGCCGGAACAGGCTGACCCGGTACAGGCCGACCTGGTACAGGCTGACACCAGCCACGCCTCTGAACTTCAGGCCAGTGGGGGAGAGCAGTGAGCGTTTCGCCCGATCCTTCCAGCCCCAACCCGGTCAGCAGTCAGCAGACCATCCTCACCGAACTGGAGGCCCGCCTGGGTGACCTGAAGGCCACGGCCCAGAGGACCGGGTCGGACCTGAGCGCCATCACCCTGCCGCTCCAGGCCCAGATCGAGGCCCTGCGTGCGCGTATCGGGGCGGCACTGGCATCTGTACCGACACCACCGATGAGCCGCTGGGAACGGGTGCAGCTCGCCCGCGCCCCCGGCAGGCCCACATCGCTCGATTACGTGGAGCTGCTGACCACCGACTTCACCGAGCTGCACGGAGACCGCGCCTACGGCGACGACCCGGCATTGATCGGCGGCCCGGCCCGCTGGCAGGACAGACCCGTGATGCTGCTGCTGCAACAGAAGGGCCGCGACACCAAGGGCAAGATCAAGCGGCGGTTCGGCATGAGCAACCCCGAGGGCTACCGCAAGGCCATTCGCCTGATGGACCTGGCTGAGAAGTGTGGCCTGCCGATCATCTGCCTGATCGACACGCCGGGCGCCTACCCCGGCATCGCCGCCGAGGAGCGCGGCCAGGGCTGGGCGATTGCCGAGAGCATCCAGCGCATGGTGCGCCTGAGGGTGCCTGCCGTGTGCGCCGTGATCGGTGAGGGCGGCAGCGGCGGGGCGCTGGCGGTGGGGGTGGGCAACCGCGTGCTGATCATGGAAAACGCCTGGTACAGCGTGATCTCGCCGGAAGCCTGCGCCAGCATCATCTGGAAAGACCCGGCCAAGGCCCCCGAGGCCGCCGAGGCCCTCAGGCTGACGGCCCCCGACCTGCTGGAACTGGGCATCGTGGAGGAGGTGATCGCCGAGCCGCCGGGCGGCGCACACCTGGACCCCGCTGCCAGCGCCGGATTTCTGGGCGAGGTGGTCTCGCGGCACCTGGACGAACTGGCGCTGCTCAGCGCCGAGGAACTGCTGACGCAGCGCGGCGAACGCTTCCGTAGATTGGGAGCGTTTCTGGAAGGGTAGGCAAAATGGCGGGGTGGGCGGACAGGTCTTGCACTCGCCCTGCCCGGCTGCTAAACTCCGTTTCGCTGCGTGAGCAGCCGTGGTCGGGAGTAGCTCAGTGGCAGAGCGTTCGACTGTTAATCGAATGGTCGTAGGTTCGACCCCTACCTCCCGAGCCAGAATAAACCCCGTCTAGAACGGGGTTTTTGCTTTTACTCAATTGCACTTTTGCCCAAATTTCTTGAAAGTGTCACAACTGTGCCACAACTGGCTCAATTGAAGGCCGCTGGCTGGGTGTGGACGGGCGGGCCATACAGGTCGGCGACTCGCTTGAAGAGGCTCAGGGCGGCGTGCTCCCCGCGGCCGCCGACGAACTCGAACTTGACGGTGGGGAAGGCCAGGGAGGCCTCCCAGAGGCGGCGCTGGAAGAGGGCGGGGGTGGCCTTGAGGAGCGGCCAGCGAGACTCGGGGATGCCGGAGCCGACCGGGTAGGACCACACCTGCTCGCGCTCGAACTCCAAGAAAACGTAGGGGTGGGGCACGAGGGCCATCCGCTCCAGCTCGCGGCGGAAGCGGGGCTCGAAGAGGTTGGCGCAGAACTCCCCGGCGGTGCCCTTGCGCTCAATCAGGCACTTGTCTTCGAGGCCCTCGACACAGTAGTCGGCGGTGTCCATCGACTGGATGGTGGTGCCGAGGCAGCGGCCGCCGGGCGGGAAGGTCCAGCCGTGCCCGTCCTTCTCTTGGTTGTCTCGCCAGATGGCGAACGGGGCGGGCTTAGCCACCGGTCGGGAACGCCGAGGCGGCCATCTCCGAGACCAAGTCGGCGTCGGGGCCGCTCGCCTCCCAGCTCTCGTCGCCGCGGGTGACGGCGAGGCGGTAGTGGGACTCGTGCTGGGCCGGCGGCGTCCACAGGCGGGCCGCGACGAGGGCCTCCCCCTTCCCTGCGGAAATTCCCTCGGCCGCGGCGGCCCCCGGGCAGTCGAAGCACCCCGCGGCGGGGCAGGCCTCGCAACTGGGGGGCGGCTGGGGTTCCTGGCGGGCTTCTTTCACCATGCGGGCGGCGTCCGAAACCGTCAGCACGCACGGGCCGACGAACACCTCTTTGCCGCCGACGCAGTAGGCGACCTTCAGCCAGATGCGGCTCGGGTCGAGGGCGTCGATGGTGCCGGTCAGCAGCCGGATGGCCTGGGTGGGGGCGGCGGGCGGGAAGGAGTCGGTGCTCTGGTGGTACACGGGATACTCGTTGGGGGAGGGGGTTTTGAAGCGGTGCCACCGGACGGTGCGGTCGGGCCCGGAGGCCGGGTCGATGCCGTAAATCATGTCGTCGCGGGAGGGGTTCTTGAGGTTCACGGGGGCTCGGGGGCGTTCGGGGAGGGGAATCAGTCGT